>JAVEDA010000109.1 GCA_030841195.1 Actinomycetota bacterium
TGGGCCCGGCGCAGCGGCGACCCGGAGGCCTGGCGGCAGTGGTGGCAGAACGACGAGGGCAACGCCACGTCGTACTACTTCATGGGCAAGGACAACATCGTCTTCCACTCGGTCATCTGGCCGGGGATCCTGCTCGGGTACGACGGGAAGGGTGACCGCGGCGGTAAGCCCGGCGAGCTGGGCGAGCTCGGCCTGCCCACCGAGCTCGTCTCCAGCGAGTTCCTCACGATGGAGGGCCGCAAGTTCTCGTCGTCCCGCGCCATCGTCATCTACGTGCGCGATTTCCTGGACCGCTACGACGCCGACGCGCTGCGCTACTTCATCGCGGTCGCAGGGCCGGAGGCGCAGGACACCGACTTCACCTGGGCCGAGTTCGTCCGCCGCACCAACGATGAGCTCGTGGCCGGCTGGGGCAACCTGGTCAACCGGACCATCTCGATGGCCGCCAAGAACGTCGGCTCGGTGCCGCCACAGGGCGACCTCACGCCCGATGACGTGGCGCTGCTGGCCACGGTCCGCGCGGGCTTCGACGACGTCGGTGCGCTGCTGGAGAAGTCCAAGCAGAAGGCCGCCATCAACGAGGCGATGCGGGTCGTGTCCGAGGTGAACAAGTACATCTCCGACATGGCGCCGTGGAAGCTCAAGACCGAGGACCCGGATCGGATGGCCACCGTGCTGCACGTCGCGCTGCAAGCCGTGCGCGACTGCAACACCATCCTCACCCCCTTCCTGCCGCACTCCGCCCAGCAGGTGCACGAGCTGCTCGGCGGCACCGGGGTCTGGTCAGGGCTGCCCGAGATCCGCGAGGTCTCCGAAGAGGGCAACGCCGACTACCCGGTGATCCAGGGCGACTACGCAGCTGCGGCTGCCCGGTGGGAGAGCATCCCGATCGAGGTCGGTACGCCGTTGAGCGCGCCCACCGTCATCTTCCGCAAGCTGGACCCGTCGGTCGTCGACGAGGAGCTGGCTCGGCTGGAGGAGAAGGCGGGCTCGTGACCGAGCGACCGCCGGCGCCGCAGCCGCTCCGCGTGCCGGTGGCCGACAGCCACTGCCACCTCGACATCGCCGACCCGCCGGACGACTGGCTCTCGGTCGAGGACGCGCTCGCCAGGTCGACGGCCGCGGGTGTGTCTCGCATCGTGCAGATCGGCTGCGACCTGCCCGGGGCGAGGTGGGCGGTCGAGGCGGCCCGCGCACATGAGCAGCTGGTGGCCGGCGTTGCCCTGCACCCCAACGAGGCACCGCTGCTCGCTCGTGCCGGCACCCTCGACGCGGGCCTCGCCGAGATCGACGCACTGGCTGCCGACCCTGTCGTACGAGCCGTGGGGGAGACCGGCCTGGACTACTACCGCACCGGCGAGGACGGACGCCCCGACCAGGAGGCGTCGTTCCGCGCGCACATCGAGATGGCGAAGCGGCACGGCAAGGCGTTGGTCATCCACGACCGCGACGCGCACGACGACGTGCTGCGCGTGCTCGAGGACGCCGGTGCCCCGGACCGGGTCGTCTTCCACTGTTTCTCCGGCGACGCCGCGATGGCGGACCACTGCTCTGCGCGGGGCTACTGGATGTCGTTCGCCGGGCCGGTGACGTTCAAGAATGCCGACGGCCTGCGGGCGGCGCTCGCCGTCGCGCCGATGGACCGGCTGCTCGTCGAGACCGACGCGCCCTACCTCACGCCGGTGCCCTACCGCGGCCGGCCCAATGCGTCGTACCTCATCCCGCACACGCTGCGGGCGATGGCCGAGGTCAAGGGTGTCGACGAGGACACCCTCGCGAGCGCGATCGCTGCCAGCACCGAGGCGGCCTTCGGCAGCTGGTAGCAAGGCAGGTCGTTGTGGTCGAGACTGACGTCATGGCTGGTACGGGCAAGGCAACGACTGGATCGCATCCTGGCCAAGGTGTCAGCAGCGGGATGCGGATCGCTGTGTCAGCGCTCGTGGGGGCGAGCGCCGCTGTGGTCGCGATCCTGTTCGATGCGGCCTTGATTTCGCCGGCGATCGGCTGGGACGTCGGCGCCCTGACGTTCCTCGTGTGGACCTGGCTGACCATCGGGCCGATGAGTGCGGAAGACACCGCCGCGCATGCGACCCGTGAAGATCCGTCGCGCCCCGTGAGCGACGTTGTCCTCATCGCGTCAGCCGTGGTCAGCCTCGGCGCCGTCGGCATCGTCCTGGTGCAGGCCAGCTCGGAGCAGGGCTCCGCGCAGGACCTGCTGGCCGGAGTCGGCGTGGCGACGGTGGCTCTGTCGTGGCTGCTCGTGCACACGGTGTACACGGTTCAGTACGCCAGGCTGTACTACACCGATGAGCCAGGCGGTATCGACTTCAACCAGGGCGACCCGCCGCGGTATTCGGACTTCGCCTACCTCTCGCTCACCCTGGGGATGACTTTCCAGGTGTCCGACACGGACCTGCAGGAGCCCAGGATCCGGGCCACCGTGTTGCGCCAAGCACTGCTGTCCTACCTCTTCGGCGTGGTCATCGTCGCGACCACCATCAACCTGATCGCGAGCCTGGGAAGCCGCAGGGGCATCTGACCCTGAGGTCCAGGTCAACGCTGACGCACTGCTACCGTCGACGGCTTATGAGCGCCGGTCGACACTCCGCGGGGCCTCGCCGCTCCATGCTGCGGACACTGCCGACGATCGCCCTCCAGGTCGGCGTAGTGCTCGCTCTCGTCGCGGGGACCACGGCGTTCGTCGCGCTCGACAAGCGCGTCACGATCTCGGTCGACGGCCACCAGCAGCAGGTGCGCAGCTTCGCCCGCAGCGTCGGTGACCTGCTCGACAGCGAGAACGTCCCCTTCGACCTGGCGCACGACCTGGTCACCCCGGCGCCGTCGTCGTCGCTCGCCGACGGCGAGACCGTGCAGGTGCGCTACGGCCGCCCGGTGCTGCTGACCGTCGACGGCGAGACCCGCACGGTCTGGACGACGGGGCGCACCGTCTCGCAAGCGCTGATGCTGCTCGGTGTGCGCTCCGACGGTGCCTACGTGTCGGCCTCGCGCAGCCGGCGGATCGGCCGCGGCGGCATGGCCCTGGACGTACGGATGCCGCACCACCTGACCTTCCTCGCCGACGGCGCCCGGCACGAGGTGACGACGACCGCGACCACGGTCCGCAGCGCGATGGCCGAGGCCGGCGTCGAGCTGCGCGAGCAGGACCGTGTGTCCGCCGACCTGTCCGCCGTGCCATACGCCGAGCAGGTCGTCGGGCTCACCCGGGTCGACGGCAAGCAGGCCGTCGAGGAGCGCCCGATCAAGTTCGACACCGTGAAGCGCAAGACGAACGACCTCTACCAGGGCACCACCAAGATCCTCAAGGAGGGCAAGGTCGGCATCCAGGTGCGGACCTTCCGCGAGACCTACCTCGACGGCAAGCTCGACTCCCGCAAGCTCGTCAGCACCCGGGTGACCGAGCAGCCGGTGACCGAGGTGCTGCTCGTGGGCACCAAGAAGCTGCCGGACAACGCACCGACCGCCGACGGCCTCAACTGGGCGGCTCTGGCCAACTGCGAGTCGAGCGGCAACCCCCAGGCATACAACTCGGCCGGCCCCTTCTACGGGCTCTACCAGTTCATGGAGAGCACCTGGCATGCCGTGGGTGGTGTGGGCCTGCCGACCGATGCCAGCTCGTCCGAGCAGACCTACCGGGCGCAGATCCTCTACAACCGCAGCGGCGCCGGGCAGTGGCCGGTCTGCGGCCACTACCTGTTCAGCTGACGGTGGCCGCTGGCGACGCCGCGCCCGCGCTGCTGGGACCGGTCGAGGTGCGCGAGCTCGCCGCCCGGCTGGGCATCCGCCCGACCAAGAGGCTCGGCCAGAACTTCGTGATCGACGCGAACACGGTGCGCCGGATCGTCCGCACCGCAGAGCTGCGCGCCGACGACCACGTCGTCGAGGTCGGCCCCGGCCTCGGGTCGCTCACCCTCGCGTTGCTGCCCGAGGCCGCATCGGTGACGGCGGTCGAGATCGACGGACTGCTGGCCGCGCAGCTGTCCGTGACCGTCGGGGCCCGCGCCCCGGCGTACGCCGGTCGCCTCACGGTCGTCACCGCGGACGCGCTGCGGCTGGACGACCTGCCCGGCGAGCCGCCGACCGCGCTGGTAGCGAACCTGCCTTACAACGTGTCGGTGCCAGTGCTGCTCACCATGCTCGAGCGGTTCCCGACCATCCGCACGGTGCTGGTGATGGTGCAGTCCGAGGTCGCCGACCGGCTGGCCGCCCCGCCCGGCAGCCGCACCTATGGGGTGCCCTCGGTCAAGGCGGCCTGGTACGCCGACGTCCGCCGCGCCGGAGCGGTCGGCCGGACGGTTTTCTGGCCGGCCCCCAACGTCGACTCCGGGCTGGTGGCCCTGACCCGCCGGCCGCCGCCTGTCACCACGGCGTCCCGGGCCGAGGTGTTCGCGCTGATCGACGCCGCGTTCGCCCAGCGGCGCAAGACCTTGCGGGCAGCGCTCGCCGGCTGGGCCGGGTCTCCCGCGGCCGCCGAGACGGCGCTGCGGGCCGCCGGCCTCGACCCGAAGGTCCGGGGCGAGGCGCTCGGCGTCGCGGAGTTCGCCCGGCTGGCCGCTCACCGCTCATAGGGTGACGCCATGAGCTTTTCCCCCCGGAACCACTCGCTGCGCTCCTGGTTCCGCGGGGACCCCGAATGACATCAGTGACGGTGCGCGCGCCGGCGAAGATCAACCTTGGGCTCTCGGTGGGCGGGCCGCGGGCCGACGGCTTCCATGACGTCGCCACCGCCTACCACGCGATCTCGCTGCAGGACGAGCTCGTGGCTGCCGCCTCGGAGGAGCTCTCGATCGCCCTCACGACCGCTGACGGCATCCCGCTCGACGACGTCCCGCAGGACCGGAGCAACCTCGCGGTCGCCGCCGCACTGGCGCTGGCCGAGCGGGCCGGGGTCGAGCCGCTGGTGCGGCTGCACGTCACCAAGAGCATCCCGGTGGCCGGCGGGATGGCCGGCGGCAGCGCCGACGCGGCCGCGGCGCTGGTGGCCTGCGACGCGCTCTGGCAGACCGGCCTGAGCCGCTCCGAGCTGGCTGAGCTCGCCGCTGCGCTCGGCAGCGACGTCCCTTTCTCACTGGTGGGCGGCACGGCGCTGGGCACCGGCCGCGGCGAGGTGCTGACCCCCGTGCTGGCCCGGGGCAGGTTCCACTGGGTGGTGGCGATCGCTGACGGCGGGCTGTCCACGCCCGACGTGTACGCCGAGTGCGACCGGCTCCGGGGCGGCACCCCGGTGCCCGAGCCGCGGGTGGCCGACGCACTGATGGCAGCCTTGCGCACCGGTGATGCGGACGCACTCGGGGCCTCCCTGCACAACGACCTGCAGGCGGCTGCCTGCTCGTTGCGGCCGTCGCTGCGCGAGACGCTCGAGACCGGAGCCCAGGCCGGCGCACTGGGCAGCCTCGTCTCCGGCAGCGGGCCGAGCGTCGTCTTCCTGGCTCGCAGCCCGGAGCACGCGATCGACATCGCCGTCGCGCTGAGCGCCACCGGGACCTGCCGGTCGGTACGCCGGGCGCACGGGCCCGTTGCGGGTGCCCGCGTGGTCGGGGACGGCTGAGTGGCGCGCAACCTCGTCAACCTGGAGGGCGTGGGCAAGGCGTACGGCACCCGCCTGCTGCTCGACGACGTGACCCTCGGCGTCGGGGAGGGCGACCGCACCGGTGTCGTCGGGCGCAACGGCGACGGCAAGTCGACCCTGCTGCGGCTGCTGACCCGGCGCGAGCCGCCGGACACCGGCCGGGTGACCCACGCGGGCGGTCTGCGGGTGGCCGAGGTCGGGCAGCGCGACGACCTGGACCCGGCGGCGACGGTGCGCTCGCTGGTCGTGGGCGACGGGCCCGCGCACGAGTGGGCCGCCGACCCGCGGGCCCGCGACGTGCTCACCGGCCTGTTCGGCGACCGGGCCGACCTGGACGCCATGCTCGACCGGGTGGTGGGACCGCTCTCCGGCGGCGAGCGCCGGCGGGTCGCGCTGGCCACGGCGCTGGTCGGGGAGCACGACCTGCTGGTGCTGGACGAGCCCACCAACCACCTCGACGTCGAGGGCATCGACTGGCTGGCGCACCACCTGGCTGCCCGGCGCGAGGCGCTGGTGGTCGTGACCCACGACCGGTGGTTCCTCGACGAGGTCTGCGACCGGACCTGGGAGGTGCAAGGCGGGGCAGTTCACGCGTACGACGGTGGCTACTCGGCGTACGTGCTCGCGCGGGCCGAGCGCGACCGGATGCAGCAGACCACCGACGCCCGGCGGGCCAACCTGGTGCGCAAGGAGCTGGCCTGGCTGCGCCGCGGGCCGCCCGCACGGACCTCGAAGCCGAGGTTCCGCATCGATGCGGCGAACGCGCTGATCGCCGAGGAGCCGCCGGCCCGGGACGGGGTCGAGCTGGTGAAGTTCGCCAGCGCGCGGCTCGGCCGGACCGTCTACGACGTGCTGGACGCCACCGTCGAGGTGGGCGGGACGGTGCTGCTCGAGCACCTGACCTGGCTGGTCGGGCCGGGCGACCGGATCGGCATCGCCGGCGTGAACGGGTCGGGCAAGACATCGTTGATGCGGCTGCTCATCGGCGACCTCGCGCCGACCGCCGGCAAGGTCGTGCGCGGCGTGACGGTGCGACCGGCCTACCTCTCGCAGGACGTGGTGGAGCTGCCGCCGGCGCTACGGGTGCTCGAGGCGGTGGAGATGGTCCGCCGCGAGGTCGACCTCGGCAAGGGCCGCTCGATCACGGCCACCCAGATGTGCGAGAGGTTCGGCTTCGTCGGCAACGCGCAGTGGACGCCGGTGGGTGAGCTCTCCGGCGGCGAGCGGCGGCGGCTGCAGCTGCTGCGGCTGCTGATGGACGAGCCCAACGTGCTGGTGCTGGACGAGCCGACCAACGACCTCGACATCGACACCCTGACCGCGCTGGAGGACCTGCTCGACGGCTGGGCCGGCACCCTGCTCGTCGTGTCGCACGACCGCTACTTCCTCGAGCGCGTCTGCGACCGGACCGTGGCGATGTTGGGTGACGGGCGGCTGCGTGACCTGCCGGGCGGCGTGGACGAGTACCTCGCGCGGCGCCGGGCGATCCGGGTGGCGGGGGACCGGTCGGCGGCGGGCGGCGGCGCGGCGGCGGGCGGCGGCGCGGTGGCGGCGCCGACCGATGCGGCCGCGGCCCGGGCCGCCCGCAAGGAGCTGGCCCGGCTGGAGCGCCAGCTGGACAAGGTGCGCGACCGCGAGACCCGGCTGCACGACCAGATGGCGGCGGCGGCGACCGACCACGAGCGGGTGCTGGCGCTGGACGGGGACCTGCGAGCGCTGGTCGCGGAGCGCTCGGCCCTCGAGGAGCGCTGGCTGGAGCTCGCCGAGACGGCCGAGCCCTGATCGATTGCCAAGTCCTGATCGTTCCCGGGGCGGGCCGCCCGGTCAGCGCCTACGCTCTGGCGCATGCCGGTCGCGCTCGAGTGGGGACCTGTCGGTGCCCGCACGTTGGCGGAGCGCAGCGACGTGGTCGTGGTCGTTGATGTCCTGTCGTTCTCCACGGCCCTGACGATCGCGGTCGAGCGTGGTGCGCTCGTCTGGCCGCACGTCGGCGGCGAGAGCGCCC
>JAVEDA010000137.1 GCA_030841195.1 Actinomycetota bacterium
GGGTCGAGAGCGGAGACGTCCTGACCGGACAGGTCGGACAGCTCCTTGAGGGAGCCGACGACCGTGAGGTGCTTGTCAGGGCACCGCCACACGGGCAGGGGAGTGCCCCAGTAGCGGTTGCGCGACAGGGCCCAGTCGATGTTGTTGTTCAGCCAGTCCCCGTAGCGCCCGTACTTGATGGTGTCGGGGTACCAGTTGGTCCGCTCGTTCTCCGCCAGCAGCTGGTCCTTCACCTGCGTGGTCCGGATGTACCAGGACGGCAGCGCGTAGTACATCAGCGCGGTGTGGCACCGCCAGCAGTGCGGGTAGGCGTGCTCGAAGGCCTGGTGCCGGAACAGCACACCGGTCTCCTCGAGGTGGCGGACCAGCGCCTTGTCGGCGTGCTTGAAGAACTCGCCGCCGACCAGCCGCACCGACTCCTCGAAGTGGCCGTCCGGGCGCACCGGGCGCACCACCGGCAGGCCGTACTCGCGGCAGACCGCGAGGTCCTCCGCGCCGAACGCGGGAGCCTGGTGCACCAGCCCGGTGCCGTCGTCGGTCGTCACGTAGTCGGCCAGCACCACGAAGTGACCGCTTTCCCCCTCCGGCCAGTCCAGCAGGTCCAGCGGCCGCTGGTAGGTCCAGCGCTCCATCTCGGCCCCGGTGAACCGGTCCTGCACCGTCCAGCCCTCGCCGAGCACCTGCTCCAGCAGCGGCTCGGCCACGACAAGCGTCTCGGTGCCGTTGGTGGCCGCGACGTAGGTGACGTCGGGCCGGACCGCGACCGCGGTGTTCGAGACGAGGGTCCACGGAGTCGTGGTCCAGACCAGCAGGGCGGCTTTCCCGGCGTACGGGCCACTGGTCAGGGGGAACCGGACGTAGACCGACGGGTCGACGACCGTCTCGTAGCCGCCGTCCTGGCCCAGCTCGTGGTCGGAGAGCGTGGTGCCGCAGCGCGGGCAGTAGGGCGCGACCCGGTAGGCCTGGGCGAGCAGGCCGCGGTCGAAGACCTGCTTGAGCGACCACCACACGCTCTGCACGTAGGCGGGGTCCATCGTCCAGTAGGCCTGCGAGGTGTCGACCCAGTAGCCCATCCGCGCCGTCATGGCCTCGAACTCGTCGACGTGCCGCAGCACCGACTCCCGGCACCTGGCGTTGAACTCCGCGACGCCGTAGGCCTCGATGTCGCCCTTGCCCTTGAAGCCGAGCTCCTTCTCCACCGCGAGCTCGACCGGCAGCCCGTGGCAGTCCCAGCCGGCCTTGCGGACCACGTAGCGGCCCTGCATGGTCTTGAACCGGGGGAACACGTCCTTGAAGACCCGGGCCTCGACGTGGTGCACGCCGGGCTGGCCGTTGGCGGTCGGGGGACCCTCGTAGAAGGTCCACGGCTCGCCACCAGCGGTCTGCCGGACGCTGGCCGCGAACGTGTCGTGCTCGGCCCAGAACGCCAGGACGTCGCGCTCCATCGCCGGCAGGTCGACCTGCGGCGGCAACGGGGTGTACCGGCTGGTGGGTCGGGCGTCGGTCACGGTGCTCCTTCGGCTCGGGTGACGCTGGCCGAAGGGACGAGACCCGTGGGTCCCGCGGTACCACCCTCCTTGGCCGCCGTGCTGCTGGTCTTGCTGGCGACCCGCTCAGTTCGCGCCAGCTGCCGGGTCTAGTGACCTGCTGCACCGGGACGGGTCCCGGGGCACCAGGCGTTCTTCCGGCGGCTCCGGGGTGATGGCCCCCTCCACGCCTGCTGGCACTCGCGCTCAGGGTACCGGGCCGGCCGCGGGCACCGCTGCCGGATATCCCGCCACCGGCTCGGCCGGGACCCGCACGCTCAGAAGGGGAGCCGGCGCCCGGTGGGGGTGCGCTGGTCGAGCGGCGCCGGGACGGGCCGCGTGGTCCGCTTGGTGATCTGCTGCTGGCGCATGGTCCCGACCTCTCCTGTTGCTCCGACTCCTCGAAAATGGGCACCAGCGCCGGCCGCGGCGATCGGGCCAGCACCCGAGTCGGCGGGGGTGTCCGGCACCCTTCGCGGGGGGTGGCTACGCCCGGCCAGGAGCTGGCCGCACCGCGCCGGGCCGGACCGACGACGGCGGGCCCCGTCACCTGGTGTCAGGTGGCGGGGCCCGCCGCGGGGCTAACGAGTCGTCAGTGGCGATGCGCCCGGAGGCGTGCGAGCCGACTGCGTCGGGCGTTGTGCGTGTCGAGGGTGCTGACGATCTGCTGGGCGAGTGCGGTGCTGAACACGGTGGGTTCCTTGGGCGGCGGTCCGGCGGTGCTGCCGGCACATAGCGAAACTAGGAGCCTGCGCCGGTGCGGGACACGGTGCGAGCACCACATCTGAGGGGTGCTGGCACCCTCCTGCTTAGGGTTGACCGCGTGCGACGACCGGGTACGACGTCAGCGGTGCGCCTCGTGGTCGCCCTGCTTGTGCTGACGGTCGCCGGGTGCGGGGGCGGCGACGACCCAGCAGCTGGGCCGTCCCGGTCGGCGTCCGCGAGCGCGCCGTCGCCGTCGGTGAGCTCGTCGGTGAGCTCGCCCTCCCCTGCGGCAGTGCCCCGGGTCTACGTCGCGGTCGGAGCCAGCGAGACGGCCGGTGTCGGGGCCGACCACCCGCGCACCGAGGCCTGGCCGCGGGTGCTGCACGACCGGGCCCTGCCGGGGACCCGGCTGGTGAACCTCGGTGTGCCCGGAGCCACCGTCCAGGACGGGCTGACCGAGCAGCTGCCGCGGGCCCTGGCAGCGGACCCGGACGTGGTCACGGTCTGGCTGGCAGTCAACGACGTGCTGAACCTGGTCCCGGTCACGGACTACGAGGCGACCCTGCGCAGCCTCGTGCACGCCCTGCGGCAAGGCGGGCGGACGGAGGTCCTGGTCGGCAACGTGCCCCCGCTGGACCGCCTGCCGGCGTACCGGACCTGCCTCCCCGGCTCGCAGGTTCCGGGTGTCTCCTGCGTGCTGCCCCTGGTGCCGACCCCGAAGGAGGTCCGGGCCTTGGTGGCGGAGTACAACGCGGCGGTCGCGCGGGTGGTGGCGGCCGAGGGCGCCGTGGCCGTCGACCTCTCCGGCAAACCGGGCCGGTCCCTGTCTGTCCTGACCGCGGACGACGGCTTTCACCCCAGCACCAGGGGTCACCGGGTGATCGCGGCCGCCTTCGCCCGGGCCCTGCGGACTGGCTAGGCCGCAGGTCAGCGTGCTGCCGGGCGGCGCGCCCATTTGTTCGTGGCCCCGCGGCGACCTATCCTTCCGCACGAGATTCGTGACCTTGATCACGACGCCGAAGCAGGCGAGGGGGCCGACATGGCTGACCAGGGCACGGGCGCGACGAAGGCAGGTGGTCGGGTGCGAGGCGCCGTTGCCGCAGCCCGTGACGCCGTCCGCCGTCGTACGTCGTCGCAGGTCAGCGCCGCGGCCGGCCGCCGGGGCGGCACCCTGACGAGGAAGCTGTCGGGTGCCAGGTCCGCGCCGGCTCGCAAGGTCCCCACCACCGCCGTGACTGCGAAGAAGACCCCCACCTCGAAGGTCACGGCCACCAAGGCCAGCGCGAAGAAGGCGGGCGCGACCAAAGTCACCGCCAAGAAGGTCACCCCCGCCAAGAAGGTGACGGCGAGGAAGGTGACCGCGAAGAAGGCGCCGCCGGCCAAGAAGGCCGCCGCGAAGAAGTCGGCGCCCGCCAAGAAGGCCGCAGTGAAGAAGTCGGCGCCCGCCAAGAAGGCCGCCGCGAAGAAGGCCGCTCCGGCCAGGAACGGGGCGCCGGCGAAGAAGACTGCGCCGGTCAAGAAGGTCGCCGCGAAGAAGGCCGCATCGGCCAAGAAGGCGGCCCCGGCGAAGAAGGTCGCGGCCAAGAAGGCTGCGCCAGCGAAGGCCGCCAAGGCGCCGACCGCGAAGGCAGCGCCCGCCAAGGCCGCTCCCGCGCCCAAGGCTGCGCCGGCTCCCGCGGTGGCCCCGCCGGTCGAGACACCCGCCCTGGCTGCCAAGGCCGCCGCGAAGGCGCCCGGTCGCAAGCGCGGCAGCTCGGCCCCTCGCGAGGTGGTGGTTCGCACCCCCCAGTCGGACGTCTCCGCAGCGCGGCGGGCGCCGGGGTCGACGACCCCCACGTCCGAGCCGCGGGCGCTGGTGGTGCGCGCCGACGAGGACCCGTGGACCAAGGCCGAGCTGAACGAGGTCCGCAAGGCCCTCCAGGACGAGGTGCGGCGGCTGCGCGACGAGCTCGACATGGCCGAGCACGAGATCGACGACATGCTGCGGGACTCCGGTGACGGCGCCGGCGACGACGCGGCCGACGCGGGCTCCAAGACCTTCGAGCGCGAGCACGAGATGTCTCTGGCCAACAACACCCGTGACATGCTGGTCCAGGCGGAGCGCGCTCTGGCCCGCATCGACAACCGCACCTACGGCATCTGCGAGAACTGTGGCAACCCCATCGGCAAGGCGCGTCTGCAAGTGTTCCCACGAGCCACCCTGTGCATGACGTGCAAGCAGCGGGAGGAGCGCCGCTGAGCGAAGGCAGCGACGGCTCGGCGGGCCCG
>JAVEDA010000084.1 GCA_030841195.1 Actinomycetota bacterium
CGCGGTCTACGACCAGGTGGCCGCGCCGCTCGCCGTGCGGACCTCGGCCGACGGCACCGATGTGGCAGTCGACGGTGCGGAGGTCGGCCGGATCGACGCGGACGGCAGCTTCGTGCGCAGCGCCCCGGACCGCACGGTGACCCGTGACTTCGGTCTGCAGCGGGTCGACGGCGAGTGGCGGATCGACCGACTCGACGACGGCCTGCTGCTGCCGCTCGCCGAGGTCGGGGAGACCTACCGGCAGCTGTCGCTGTACTTCCTGGGGCCGTCCGGCCACACCCTGGTGCCGGACACCGTGCTGCTGCCCGGCGTGCCGGGGCTGACCACCAAGCTGATCGCCCGGCTGCTGCGCGGGCCGACCGCGTCTCTGCGCGGTGCGGTCACTACCGCGTTCCCGCCCGGCACCGGTCTGGAGGTCAACTCGGTGGCGGTGCGCGGCGGGCTCGCGACCGTGCAGCTGGACAGCTCGGCGCTGCAGGTCGACGACGACGCACGCGAGCAGATGTGCGCCCAGATCGTCTGGACGCTCAAGCAGCTGCCCGAGGTGCAGCGGGTGCGCGTGACCGCCGGCGGCGACAGCCCGCTCCTGCCCGGTGTGTCGGAGGAGGTCAACCACGACCCCTGGCCGACCTACGACCCGGACGACCTGCCGGCCAGCCCGTCGGCGTACGTCGTGAAGGACGTGGGTGGACCGGGTCATGGCCGGATCGGGCGCTACCTGGACGGGTCCTTCGAGCCGGTGCCGGGTGCTGGCGGCACCGGGCCGATCGACCTGCGGACGCCGGCCGTGACCCTGGACGCGACCCGGCTGGCGGCGGTGAGCACCGATGGCCGCACCGTCTACGTGGGTCCCCTCGCGCGGGGCGGCCTGCTCCGCGCTCGCATCACCGGGGCCGACTTCAGCCAGCCGTCGTGGGACCCGGGCAACAACCTGTGGGTCGTCGACCGGGCGACCGGGCAGATCTGGTACCTCGCCGACGGGGCCGAACGGCCTCGGGAGGTGACCGTGGCCCCGCTGGGCGCCGTCGGGCGGCCGGTCGCCGTGTCCGTGGCCCGGGACGGGGCCCGGGCCGTGCTGGTGGTCGGCACCGGACGGCAGGCGCGGTTGAGGCTGCTCGCCGTACGCCGGGTGGAGACCGCCGACACGACCGTGACCGGTGGCGTCGAGGTGTCGTTGGCCGAGCCGCGCGACCCACTGCCCGACCTGCGCGCGGTCCGGGACGTGTCGTGGGCCGACGCCACGACCCTCGCGGTGCTCGGCAGCCGAGGTGGTGCGCCGGTGATCCCCTACTACGTCGACACCGACGGCTACGACATCATCGAGGGCGAGCCGGTGCCGGATCCCGTCAGCATCACCGCGGCGTCGCCGCCGCGGCAGGCGCAGGAGAATCCGCTGATCGTCGGGACGGCCGGCCCGGACCCACGGCTGCTGCAGTTCACCTCGGGCAGCGGTTGGCAGCCGATCGGACCGGGCAGCGACCCGGCGTACCCGGGCTGAGAACCCGTCGTCCCCAGTCCGGCGTCGTCCACCGCCGTCGCCGGCCGGGGCGGTGCGTCCGGCCGGCGCGCGACGCTGGGTCGGTGCCCGTCACCACCCTGCACGCCCTGCTGGACCTGGTGCTCCCGGCTGCCTGTGTGGGCTGCGACGCCGAGGGCAGCAGCTGGTGCCCGGCCTGCGCCGCGACCCTCGCCGGCCGACCCTGGGCGACCACCCCCGACCCGTGCCCGGCCGGGTTCCCGGCCACCTGGGCGGTCGCCGCCTACGACGGCCCGGTCCGCGCCGCGGCGGTCGCGCACAAGGAGCGGGGTGTCCGGGCCGTCCGCGCACCGCTCGCGGCGGCGCTGGCCGTCTCCGTCGCGGCCGCGCTCGCCGACGGGACCGGCGGCCTGCTGCACCCGCGGGTCGTCCTGGTGCCGGCGCCCTCGCGCGGCGCTGCGGTGCGGTCCCGCGGGGACGACCCGACCCTCGGGTTGGCGCGGTGCGCCGCCCGCCGGCTGACCCGGGCCGGCCTGCCCGCGGCGGTCGTGGCCGCGCTGCGACTGGCCCGGTCGACCGCGGACCAGGCCGGTCTCGGTGCGCAGGAGCGGGCGGACAACCTGGCCGGTGCGGCCCGGGTGCCGCGCCGGCTGGCGGGTGCTGTCGCCGGCCGTCCGGTGGTGCTGGTGGACGACGTGGTCACCACCGGGGCGACCCTGGTCGAGTCGACCCGGGCGCTGCAGGCCGCCGGGGCAGTCGTGGTCGCGGCCGCGGTCGTCGCGGCGACCCCACGTCGTGGGACTGGTCTGTCCCTGCGATCGGACAGGGACTAGCGTTCCGATATGGCACCCGCCCGGGTCCGTGGTTGCGCCGGACCGCTTGTCCCTCGCGGGGCAGCGGACCGGCAAGCCGATGCCAGTCGCAGGCGAAACGGTCCACGTAAGGCGACTTCTTGTCGTCCGATCACGGTGCGGCTTAGAAGTAAGTCCTGCCCCGCCGGAGGCCCAGATGACCTCCGACCCGGGAGAAGGTGGGTAGTGGCGGCCACCGCTGCGAGATCCTCAGCAGGCGGATGTGGGGTCGAAGACCAGGTCGGCCGGGTGGGTGTCTCGTGTTCCCTGACAGAGGAGGAATCACTTCGTGGACATCGTCGTCAAGGGTCGTCACACCGAGGTCACCGAGCGGTTCCGCACGCACGTCGCGGAGAAGCTCGCGAAGCTGGAGAAGCTCGACCCGAAGGTGATCAGCATCGACGTCGAGTGCTCCCAGGAACGCAACCCGCGCCTCGCTGACCAGCGCGAGCGGATAGAGCTCACCATCTTGTCCCGCGGCCCGGTCATGCGCGCGGAGGCCGCCGCGCAGGACTGCTACGCCGCCCTGGACGCGGCGGTCACCAAGCTCGAG
>JAVEDA010000201.1 GCA_030841195.1 Actinomycetota bacterium
GTCCGGCACCGCCTGGTGCATCGCGCGGACGGAGTCGAGCGGAGCGCGGACGTCGGCGGCACCGTGCAGGAACAGGGTGGGCACAGTGATCGTCGGGAGCACCGCGCGGTAGTCGGCTCGGGCAAAGGCCTCGAGCATCACCCGGGTGCCCTCCGGATGAACGTCGGCGAGCCCGGCCACCGATGCCGCCACCATCGCGGGGGTCGCGGCCGGCGACAGCAGCGTCGGCGCCCAGTCCGCGGCGACGTCGGTCAGCGGCCGGTCCAGGTCGCGCAGGACGCCCTCGACCCGGCGCTGCACCTCCTCGGGAGGCAGCGAGCCGGCCCAGCCGGCATAGGCCGAGGCGAGCACCAGGGAAGCCGGAACGTCCGGGTGACCATGCCAGAGCTCGAGGGCCAGGACTGCACCCCAGGAGAGGCCGAGCACGTGCGGTCGACCCAGACCGAGCGCGTCGGCGAACCCGGCGAGCGCGTCCCCGTAGTCCGACGCCGTCCAGCCGCGCGGCGGGTCGTCGGAGCCACCGCAGCCCGGCGCGTCCCAGGCCACCAGGTCGAACGAGTCAGCCAGCGAGGCGAGCTGCCCGGTCCAGTCGCGGCTGTCACTCAGGCCGCCGTGCAGCAGCAGCAGCGGCGGCCCGGTGCCGGCGCGGCGGTACGCGAGGCGCCGCCCGTCAACCTCGACCTGGCTGACGACCGGGTCCATGGTCCCTAGGGTCCTCCCTATGGGCTTCGTGAGCATTCTCACCGGGTCGTTCTCCACGCCGGCCGACGACAACCCGACGGTGGCGGTGGTCGAGGCCGCGTACCGGCACCACGGGCTGGATGCCCGCTACCTCAACTGCGAGGTCGCGCCGGGCGACCTGGCAGACGCCGTCCGCGGCGCCCGGGCGATGGGGTGGGCCGGCTTCAACTGCTCGCTGCCGCACAAGGTCGCGGTGGTCGAGCACCTCGACGCCCTGGCGCCCTCGGCAGCGGTGATCGGCGCGGTCAACTGCGTCGTCCGCGACGGCGACCGGTGGGTGGGGGAGAACACCGACGGTCAGGGTTTCCTCGCCTCGTTGCGTGAGGTCGTGAATCCGGCCGGTCGTTCGGTGGTCGTGCTCGGCGCGGGCGGCGCGGCCCGCGCGGTCGCCGTCGAGGTGGCGCTGGCCGGCGCCCGGTCGGTGACGGTTGTCAACCGGAGCGCCGCACGCGGGCGCGAGCTGGTCGACCTGCTTTCCAGCCGTACGCCGGTGCAGGCGGCCCTGGTCGGCTGGGACTCGACCTTCGCCGTCCCCGCGGACACCGACGTCCTCGTCAACGCGACGTCGATCGGCCTCGCCCCGGACGTGGACGCCTGCCCCGATCTGGACCTCGACACTCTGCACCCGGGACTGGTCGTGGCCGACGTGGTGGCGAGCCCGCCGCGGACCGCCTTGTTGCGGGCGGCGGCCGAGCGCGGGGCGACGACCCTGGACGGCTTGGGGATGCTGGTGAACCAGGCGGTGCTCGGGATCAGGCTCTGGACCGGCCTCGACGCCGACCCGGCCGTCATGCGACAGGTGCTCGACGACCTCGCCGCCGGGACAGCACAGCCTGGACCAGGAGGACGTTGAGGGCAGCGGCCGCGACCAGGGCCAGCACCCCGAGGACGTGGGTCGTTACGGCGAACCAGGTGGCCGTGTCGTCGGTCGTCACGGTCGTGCTGGAGCCGCCGGCGCTGGCCGAGCCGGAGCCCGAGCCGCTGCTGCTCGACGGGTTGGCGCCGGTCACCAGCGCGAGCAGCCCGTAGACCACGTAGTAGCCGGGAACGGCCACGATGCTCGCCGGCAGCGCCAGCAGAGCGGCGATCACGATCGGCCCGGGTGACCCCTGGACGAACCCCACGGTCGCCAAGCCGGCCACGGCCGCCAGGTAGGTGCTGGACCTCCAGGTCGGCCGGGCACTCGGGAACGTGACGTGCCCCACCTGCGCATCATGCCCCGTGGCTGGCAGGCCGGCGGACAGCTGAGAGCAAGGTCACGTCTCACCGGGGGGAATGCAACCGGGCCGTCACCTGATTGCACCTGGAGGTAACCCGAGCCCGTCACGCTGGCTCTGCCCTGCCCGGAACGTCCATCGTGAAGGACCTGCCATGCCCACCCGCCAGCTCGCGGCCGCGCCGCGCGCCGGATCCGCCTCGACCGCCCGCACGAACCGGGTCGGGCACCGCGATGTCCCCGTCTGGGTCAGCCTGCTGGCCTTGGCGCTGGGTGGCTTCGCGATCGGCACGACCGAGTTCGCCAGCATGGGCGTGCTGCCCGAGATCGCCGGCGACCTCCACGTGTCGATCCCGACCGCAGGGCACGCCATCACGGCGTACGCGCTGGGCGTGGTCGTAGGGGCACCGACCTTCGCGATCCTGGGTGCGAGGCTGCCCCGCAAGGCACTCCTGCTCGCCCTGATGGCGGCGCTGACCGTGGCCAACCTCGCGTCGTCGATGGCGCCGACCTACGGAACGTTCGTGCTGGCGCGGTTCGCCAGCGGGTTCCCGCACGGCGCGTACTTCGGCATCGGTGCCGTGGTGGCGTCGTCGCTGGTGCCACGGGAGCGCCGGGCCCGCGCCGTCGCCATGACGATGATGGGGCTGACCGTGGCGAACGTGGTCGGCGTGCCGCTCACGACCCTGCTCGGGCAGGCGGCGGGCTGGCGCAGCACCTACCTGACCGTGGTCGTCATCGGTCTGATGACGCTGGTGGCGGTGCAGCTGTTCGTGCCGCGGGTCGTGGTGCACGAGGACGCGAGCCCGCGGCAGGAGCTGTCCGCCCTGCAGCGACCGCAGGTCTGGCTGACGCTGCTCGTCGGGGCGGTCGGCTTCGGCGGCTTCTTCGCGGTCTACAGCTACATCGCGCCGACCCTCACCGAGGTGTCCGGCTTCGCCGAGGGCGGCGTGCCGATCGCCCTCGCCCTGTTCGGAGTCGGGATGACCCTGGGCACCATGGTCGGGGGCCGGCTGGCCGACTGGTCGGTGCTGCGGACACTGGTCATCGCACCCATGGCCACCCTGGTGGTGCAGCTCGTGTTCACCGTGACGGCGCACGCGGTGGTCCCGGCGGCCGTCACGTTGCTCGTGCTCGCCTTCACGGCCTCGCTTAGCCTGCCCGCCATCACCGCCCGGCTGCTCGACGTGTCCGGCGACGGGAAGGCGCTCGCGTCGACTCTCAACCACTCGGCGCTGAACGTGGCCAACGCCCTCGGGGCATGGCTGGGCGGTGTCGTGATCGCGGCGGGCTTCGGCTACACGGCACCGGCGTTCGTGGGAGCGGTGCTGTCGGCGGCCGGCCTTGTGGTGCTCGCGGTCTCCATCGGGCTGGAGAGGCGGGACCGCCGACGGGCCGCCGAGCCGGTCGAGCAGCCGCAGGCAGCCTGACCTCTCTCGTCGTTGCGGTCGGTCACGGGTGACGCACCCCGGCGAGCTGGTGGCCGGTGGCGACCAGGCGACCAGCCGCGTCCCAGACGTCGCACACCTCGTCGACCCGGCCGCCGGCCACG
>JAVEDA010000247.1 GCA_030841195.1 Actinomycetota bacterium
TGCCGCCGCGCCCGGTGCCGGCCGAGGAGCCGCGGGACGCCTTCGTGCTCGAGATCGACGGCCTGGCCCACGTCTGCCCGGTGCAGGCGCGGCTGCGGTCCTGGATGGCGCTCGGGCAGTTCCGCGACGGGCTTCCGGACTCGGTGCTGCATGCTTTCGTGCCGCCGGCGTCGCTGGAGCGCGCTGACGCCGACCACGCCCGTTGGGGCAGCTCCGAGACCGGCTCGCCGCTGCGGATCCTCACCTCCACCTGGGTCGTGCCGGTCCCCTGGTTCGTCCCGTTCGCGCCGGGAGACCAGGTCGACGGCGAGGTGCCGCCGGACGAGCCGGCGGTGGTGCACCGGACCCGGATGTCGGCCGCCCGGCGCCGGGTGGCCCGGGCGCTGCGCACGCTGCGACTGAACCTGGGCGAGCTGGAGATCGCCGACGAGCTCGAGGAGCTGGGCCGCTGGCTGGAGGAGTTCCACGCCCGCTCCTGGGTCGAGCTGGACTACGCCGGGCTGGCCCGGCTGCTGGGTCCGGAGGTGGTCGCCGCCGACACCTCGGTGGCCGACGTGGCCGCCGCGGTGGCCGCGCTGGCGGCCGGCGACGAGGAGGGCGCGGTCCTGACCTACCGGACCGTCGTGGACCGCTGGTCGGCGGTCGCGGCCCTCGAGCACGCCAACTAACGCGCTCCTGCCCCGCCAATGGCGGTCATCCGGACGATGTGGGGCTAGTCCACTCCGCCTATGCCGAAGATGGCCCGACTTGACCATTTCGGACATCCCTCTCAACGTGCACTATTGACGCAGAGATCCGAGACCTCTCGGTTTCTGCCCACCGAGGCCGACGGAAAGGCCCATCCGATGACCACGCGTACTCCAGACGCCGAGCCCCTCCTGACCCCTGCCGAGGTTGCGACCATGTTCCGGGTCGACCCCAAGACGGTCACCCGCTGGGCGAAGGCCGGCAAGCTCACCTCGATCCGCACCCTCGGCGGCCACCGCCGCTACCGCGAGTCCGAGGTCCGCGCCCTGCTGGCGGGTATCCCGCAGCAGCGCACCGACGGCTGAGCCCCAACCGCACACTTCTCGACGCCGCACCCCGGGGGACGACCCCGGGCGTGCGGCGTCGTGCATGTCTAGTGCAAGCCGGCTGCAAGTGACCCACCAGTGCCCGAGCGCACGGTGACCCAGTCATCACTCGCCCGCACGCACTGGAGCCCAGCATGTCTCGTGTCCTGCACCGCCTCGGCGGCTTCGCCGCCCGCCACCCCTGGCGGGTGATCGGGGCCTGGCTGGCCGCGGCCGTCGTGGTCCTCGGCCTGGCCGGCTCCGTCGGCGGCACGCTCAACGACGACTACGTCATCCCCGGCACGAGCAGCCAGCGCGCCTACGACCTGCTTGTCGAGAAATTCCCGGCGATGTCGGGCGCCGACGCCCGGGTGGTCGTCCACACCGAGCAGGGCACCCTCGACCAGAGCGCCCTCGACGCCGCCCGGCAGCGGCTGTCGGACACGGTCGAGCACGTCTCGCAGGTCGCGCCGGCCGTCGTCAGCGAGGACGCCGCCACCGCGGTGATCACCGTGCAGTACGACGTGCCGGTGACCGACTTCAAGGGCGACGCCGGACTGGTCGCCCTCGAGGACGCGACCGCCGACCTCGCCGAGCAGGGCTACCAGGTCGAGTTCGGTGGCCAGATGCCGGAGAACATCGCGTCTCCCGGAGGCACCGCCGAGCTGGTCGGCATCGGCCTGGCGCTGCTCATCCTGTTCCTGGCCTTCGGCTCGTTCGTGGCCGCCGGCCTGCCGATCGGCGTCGCGCTGGTCGGCCTCGGGATCGGCTCCGGCGGTGTCACCCTGCTGGCCGCCCTGACCGACGTCACGACCATCGCGCCCACGCTCGCCTCGATGATCGGGATCGGCGTCGGCGTCGACTACGCCCTGTTCATCGTCACCCGGCACCGGGACGCGCTGGCCCGCGGCCTGTCGGTGCCGGACGCGGCTGCCGAGGCCACCGCGACCGCGGGGCAGTCGGTCCTCTTCGCCGGGGGCACCGTCCTGCTGGCCCTGTCCGGCCTGCTCTTCACCGGCGTACCGAACTTCCGGGCCATGGGCTACGCCCCGGGCCTCGTCGTCCTGCTCATCGTGGCCGCCTCGGTCACGCTGCTGCCGGCGCTGCTCGGCCTGGCGGGGATGCGGGTCTACAGCCGCAAGGCCCGTCGGACCGCGCACCTCGAGGCGGCCGCGTCGCACTCGCCGACCGCCGCCCGATGGGCACACGCGGTGGCCAGCCGGCCGGTGGCGTGGATGGTCGGCTCGACGGTGCTGCTGCTCGCGCTCGCGGCGCCGGCGCTGGGCATGAAGCTCGGCAACGCCGACGCGGGCAACGAGGCCGAGTCGACCACGATCCGCCAGGCCTACGACCTGGTGGCCGACGGCTTCGGCCCGGGGGCCAACGCGCCGCTGATGGTCGCGCTGGACGTCGACAAGGTCGGCGGCGCCGCCGGCATCGACGCGCTCACCGACGAGCTGGCGGCGACCCGCGGGGTCGGTGCCGTGTCGCCGGCCCAGCTGTCCCTCGACGGCTCGGCCGCGGTGGTCACCGTGACGCCGACCCACGGGCCGCAGGACGACGCGACCATCGCGCTGCTCGACCGGATCCGGGCCGAGCTTCCCGAGGGAGCGGAGCTCGGCGGCTTCACCCCGGGGATGACCGACTTCACCGACCGGCTCTCGGCGAACCTCTGGAAGATCGTGGCCGTCGTGCTCGCCGCCTCCTTCGTGCTGATGGTGCTGGCGTTCCGCTCGATCGTCGTGCCCGTCAAAGCGGTGCTGGTCAACCTGCTCTCGATCGGGGCGGCCTACGGCGTGATCACGATGGCCTTCCAGACCGACCGGGGTGCCCACCTGCTCGGCCTGCCGGACTCGGTGCCCATCGCGCCGTACGTGCCGGTGCTGATGTTCGCGATCCTGTTCGGGCTCTCGATGGACTACGAGGTCTTCCTGCTCAGCCGGGTCCGCGAGGAGTACCTCCGGACCGGTGACAGCAAGGGCTCGGTGGTCGCCGGCCTGTCCTCGACCGCCCGGGTCATCACCTCGGCCGCGCTGATCATGGTCGCCGTGTTCCTCGGCTTCGCGCTGGACCCCGGCGTGGCCATCAAGATGATCGGCATCGGCCTGGCCACCGCCATCGCGGTGGACGCGACCGTCGTCCGGCTGGTGCTGGTGCCGGCCACGATGGCGCTGCTGGGTGCTCGCAACTGGTACCTGCCGGCCTGGCTGGACCGGGTGCTGCCGAATGTCGACCCGCACGGCGGCGTCCCGACCGGCAGCGCGGTGGTGGAGATCCCCGAGCCGCGCCGGGAGCGGGTGCCGGTCTAGCCGACGCCACGTCTAGCCGACGCCACGTCTAGCCGACCGAGGTGGCCCGGCGGACGCTGAGGGTGACTGCGGCCAGCGCGGTGTAGACACCGGCCGAGAACCGGTCGACCACCCGCAGCCGCACGGCCGGGAGCAGCCTGCGCAGGCTGCCCCCGGCCAGCGCCCAGCACGAGTCGAGGGCGGCGGCCAGCGCGATGAACAGCAGCCCGAACACCAGCAGCTGGGCCCACAGCGGGCCGCCGTCGGGGCTCACGAACTGTGGCAGGAAGGCCAGGTAGAACATCGCGGTCTTCGGGTTGAGGGCGCCCACCAGCAGGCCGCGCCGGAACGCGATCAGCGGGCGCAACGCAGCCGGTCCGGCGGGGGCGAGGTCGGCCAGGGTCCCCTCGGACTGCGCTCGGACGGAGCGCCACGCCATCCACAGCAGCCACCCGGCGCCGACGACCTTGACGGCCGTGAACAGCTCGGCGCTGGCCGCGATGACCGCCGAGATGCCGACCACGGCGCCCACGACGTGCACCAGGTAGCCGCTCTCGACGCCCGCGGTGGCCGCCAGCCCGGCGCGCCGGCCGCCGCGCAGCGTGGTGGCGAGGATGAACGCCACCGACGGCCCGGGGAACAGGATCAACGGGATGCTCGCGGTGAGGAACAGCAGCACCGAGCCGGTGGTGACCATCCGCCAGACGGTACGCCGGCAAGGTCGCCTGCCCCATCGACTTCGTTCCGGCCTGACCTCGCCGGTGACATTCGGGCCGGAATAAGCCCTGGCTAACGACAGTTCACCGATATATCGTTAGGATCAGCCTGACGATCCGATCCGCAAGGAGAACTGTCATGAGTGCCATCCACGTGCACCTTCCCCTGCCGGCCGCACCACCCCCGTGGTCCCGCCGCCAGGACACCGCCATCCCCACCCCAGCCCGCTCGCGCCGGCGCGGCCGGGCGTTCACCGAGACCGACCAGCCGGACGAGGGTCCGGCCGGCCGGGGCCGCGGTCGCGGCCATCGAGGCGGTCGCGGCCGCCGCGGCGGTCCCGACTTCGAGGGCGGTCTCGGCTTCGGCGGTCCCGGTCCCGGCTTCGGCCCCGGCCCCGGCCGCCGGCGGGCACCGCGCGGCAACGTCCGCAACGCCGTCCTGGCGCTGCTCGCCGAGGAGCCGCTGCACGGCTACGCCGTGATCGGCTTGCTGGCCGAACGCAGCGGCGGGCTGTGGCGACCCTCGCCCGGCTCGGTCTACCCCGTCCTCGCCCAGCTGCAGGAGGAGGGCCTGGTCACCGCCGAGGAGGCGGACGGCCGCAAGGTCTTCGCGCTCACCGACGCGGGCCGGGCCCACGTCGCCGAGCACGCCGACGAGCTGCGCGAGCCGTGGACCGCGGCCGAGTCCCGGCACCGGGACCGCGCGGTCACCCTGTTCGACACCATGCGCGGGCTCGGCGGCGCCGTCCGCGAGGTCGCCCGCGGCGGCAGCGAGGCCCAGGTCGAGGCGGCCCGCGCCGTGCTCGACGGCGCCCGCCGGTCGATCTACCGGATCCTCGCCGAGGACCCCACCGGCCAGCCGCCCACCGACTAACCCCCCATCGAGTGGCGCAATCTGGTGGCGACACGCCGAGAAAAGCCACAAGGTCGCGCCACTCAACGATCACAGGTGAGCGAGTAGACCCGGTCAGATGACG
>JAVEDA010000252.1 GCA_030841195.1 Actinomycetota bacterium
CCTGCTGATCAAGGTGGCCGTGGACGAGCTCTCCCCGAGCACCCTGGTGCTGGCCCGTACCGCGCTGGCCAGCCTGCTGCTGCTCCCGGTGGCGCTGGCCCGCGGCCGGCTGCCCGAGGTGGCCCGCGCCTGGCGACCGCTGCTCGCCTTCGCGGTGATCGAGATCATGGCGCCGTGGCTGCTGCTCGGGGTCGCCGAGCAGCACCTGTCCAGCTCGCTCACCGGCCTACTGATTGCCGCGGTCCCGCTGGTCGGCGCCGTGCTCGCCGTGGTCACCGGGTCCGACGACCGGCTGGACGGGCGGCGGCTGGCCGGCCTGCTGCTCGGCTTCGCGGGCGTGGCCGCCCTGGTCGGCTTCGAGGTCGGCGGCGGGGACGTCGGCGCGGTGCTGGCACTGGCCCTGGTCGCGATCTGCTACGCCACCGGCCCGCTGATCCTGTCCCGGTGGCTCTCCCACCTGCCTGGCCTCGGGGTGATCACGGCCTCGCTGCTGGTGACAGCGGTGGCCTACCTGCCGCTGGGGCTTGCCCAGGCCCCGTCCTCCTGGCCGAGCGCCGACGTCGTCTGGGCCGTCATCGGCCTTGCGGTGCTGTGCACGGCCATCGCGTTCCTGGTGTTCTTCGCGCTGATCGCCGAGGTCGGCCCGACCCGGTCCACGGTCATCACCTACGTCAACCCCGCGGTCGCCGTGCTGCTCGGCGTGTGGCTGCTGGACGAGTCGTTCACGCTCGCCACGGCCCTGGGCTTCGTCCTGATCCTGGCCGGCTCGGTGCTGGCCACCCAACGTGCGACGGCGCCGGCGCGGGCCGGCCAGCGCGAGGACGTCTGCGTCGTCGCCGAGCCCTGACAGGGCCGGTCGCTAGCCGCCGGTCTTGCGCCGGAACTGGCGCTTCGTGACGTCGTTGGAGCTCGGGCCGACGCCGTGGCCGCCGAGGTGCTCCTCGCCCTGTGCGGCCTTGTTGCGCGCCTGCTTGGCCTCCAGCGCCTCGCGCATCTTCTTCTGCACGTCGTTCTCGGCCTTCGCGGCCTTCTTCTCGGTCACGCGTCTCACCTGTCCCCTTCGGGCACCATCCTGTCGCACGGCCCGGCCGGGCCGCACCCGGCTATCGGGTCAGCTGGGCGAGTACGCCGTCGGCCAGGCCGCGGGCGTAGCGGCCCCGGCAGGTGGCCGAGGTCATGCACCGGGCGTCCCCGACGTTGCGCATGTTGCCCAACTCGACCATCACGGTCGGCACGTCCGCGGCGTTCAGGGTGCCCAGGTCGCGCCGGACGTCCAGCCCGTCACCGCCGTACGCCGTGGAGACGCCGAAGCCCGCGCCGACCAGCCCGGCCCGGACCCGCACCGCGAGGGCCCGCGACCGCCCGAGGATGTCGTCAGTCCAGCCGGCGCGCAGCCCTGGGCGGATCACGAAGAACCCGTGGGTGGCCGCGGCGGCCCCGTCGCCGTGCAGAGAGATCTCCAGGTCGGCGCCGACCTTGGCGCCGAAGCGGCCCCGCGTGCCCACGCACGGCCCCCAGTCGTCGGTGCTGTTCGTCGTCCTGGTCAGGCGGACGGTCGCGCCGAGCGCCTCGAGCCGGCGCTTCAGCGCTAGCGAGGTGCGCCAGGTGAAGGTGGCCTCAGGAAAGCCGCCGTTAGTAGCGGTGCCGGTGGTGTTGCATGGCTTCCAGATGCCCACCCAGACCGGGCGGCTGATCTCGGCCAGGTGGCTGCTGTTGCCCAGCTGGTGGCCCGGGTCGATGGCGATCGTGCGGCCCGCGAGCGGCAGCGTCGCACCGGCGGCCGGCGCGGTCGCAGAGGGCAGGGCGAGGGCCGCGACGACGGCGGCGGCTGCCATGACCAGCGCCGCCGACCGAAGTGACCTCACCCGGGGAAGCCTGCCATGATCGCGGCCGTGGCCGAACGCACGCCGACCGAGGTGGTCCTCGAGACGGTCGACCGGCGCACCTTCGCCTCGGCGGTCGACTGGCCGGGCTGGTGCCGGTCCGGCCGGACCCCCGACGAGGCGCTGGTCGCGCTGGCGGACTACGCACCGCGGTACGCAGCCGTCGCCCGGCTGGCCCGGGTGCGGTTCGCGGTCGCTGCCGGCGACCACCTCGCCGTCGTAAGCGAGCTGCCCGGGGACGCGACGACGACCTATGGCGCCCCGAACGTCGCGTCGCCGACCGACCTGCGCGATCTCACAGCCGCCGAGGCGGACCGCCAGGTGCGGCTGCTGCGGGCCGGGTGGACCGAGCTCGACCGGCTGGCCGACGAGGCGCCCGAGCACCTGGCCAAGGGCCCGCGCGGCGGCGGCCGCGACCGCGACCGCGTGGTCGCGCACGTGCTCGAGGCCGAGCGGTCCTACGCCCGCAAGATCGGTGTTCGGCAGCCGCCCTTCCACCGCGACCCGGCGGCCGTCGAGGCGTGCCGCGCCGAGGTCGAGCAGGTGCTGCGCGCGGCCCGCTCCGGCGAGCCGATGCCCGGCTGGCCGGCCCGCTACTTCCTGCGCCGGGCCGCCTGGCACGTGCTGGACCACGTCTGGGAGATCGAGGACAAGTCCTGAGGAGGAAACCGGGCTGCACGGCGCGCGACGGGCTGACACCCTGACCTCTCGTGTCCGACGGGTCCGAGCCTGCACGCCGTACGGTCCGCGCCAAGATTGCCGGGCTGCGGGTCGACATCACGCCGCTGCGCACGTCCCGCGACTTCCGGCTGCTGTTCTGGGCCGGGACCGTGTTCTACCTCGGCGGCATGGTCAGCTACGTCGCGCTGCCCTACCAGATCTACTCGCTGACCGGCTCGAACTTCGCAGTCGGTGCGATGGGCCTGGTCGAGCTGGCCCCGCTGATCGTGTTCGGACTGTACGGCGGCGCGCTGGCCGACCACGTCGACCGCCGCACCATGCTGGTCTGGACCGCGCTGGCCCAGGTAGCCCTCACGGTCGCGCTGCTCGGCAACGCGGTGCTCGACCACCCGAGCGTGTGGACGATCTATGTCATCGGCTTCCTGCTGTCGATCGCGCAGTCGCTGCAACGACCCAGCCGGGAGGCGTTGATCCCGCGCACGGTGCGTCACGACGAGCTGCCCGCGGCCGTGTCGGTCTCGTCGCTCGGCATGCAGATCGGCACCCTGCTCGGACCGGCCGTCGGTGGGCTGCTGGTCGGGACCGTGGGCGTGCCGTGGGCGTACGCCGTCGACGCGGCCGGCTTGGTGACCGCGACGCTGCTGTTCGTGGCGATGCGGCGCTACCCGCCGACGGACCTGAGCACCCCGCCCAGCCTGTCCGGCATCGTCGAGGGCATCCGCTACGCCGTCGGCCGGCGTGACCTGCTCGGCACCTACGTCATCGACATGGTCGCGATGTTCATGGCGATGCCGATCGTGCTCTTTCCGGCGTTCGCCCAGGACGTGCTGCACCAGCCGAAGACGCTGGGCCTGTTGTACACGGCCGAGAGCGTAGGCAGCCTGCTGGCCACCCTGACGAGTGGCTGGACCGGCCGCTTCCACCACCACGGGCGGGCCGTCGTCGTGGCCTCGATGTGCTGGGGCGGCGCGATCGCGCTGGCCGGGCTGGCGCCGAACGTGTGGATCGCGTTGGTGTTCCTCGTCATGTCCGGAGCGGCCGACATGATCAGCGGCATCTTCCGCGGCGTCATCTGGCACCAGACGATCCCGGACGAGAAGCGCGGCCGGCTGGCCGGCATCGAGATGCTGTCCTACTCGATCGGCCCGCTCGGGGGCCAGGCCCGCTCCGGGCTGGTGGCCGACGCGACCACGGTGCGCACCTCGATCGTCAGCGGCGGCGTGCTCTGCGTGCTGGGGGTCGCGGCCACCACCGTCTGGCTGCGGGACTTCTGGCGCTACGACGACCGCACCGACGAGCACGCGGTGCGCGAGCGGGTGCTGCGGGCAGAACGGAGCGAGACGCCCTAGCGTGTCGGGAGAACGGGAGGGGTGGTCTGCATGACGGACGGCGGGGCGTCCTCGAGCACCGGCCTGGCCGGTCGCCGGGTCAGCCTGCTCCCCCGCGCCGGCGGCCGCGCCTGGACCGGAACGGTGCAGACGTGGGAGGTCGCGGCAGACCACGTCGTCGCACGGGTCGACGCCTCCGCCGACGCGGTCCGAACCCTCGACCACCACCAGGTGTGGCTGAGCACCACCAACCACACCCCGGGCGGCGAGGGCATCACGATCTTCGCCGGCCGGGCCGTCGCAGTGGCCCCCGGCGCCCTGGAGCTCGACGGCGTGGTCCGGCTGGCCGCCGAGCCGCGACGGCAGGCGGTGCGCGCTGCCGGCTGCCTGGTGACGCTGCCGCCCGACCGCACCGGCGTACAGCCCACGGTGGCGGTCGTCGACCTGTCCCGCGGCGGGGTGCGGGTGCCGGTCGACTCCACCGGGTGGACCTACGAGGACCCGCTGGACCTCGTCCTGCACCTGCCGGGCGAGCCGTCCATGAATGTCGTCGGCCGGCTGCTGCGGCTGGATCCTGCGGGCTCCGCGGTCCTCACTCTCGACGACCTGGCCGACGACGTCGCCGCCGCCATCGACCGCTTCGCCCTCGCCCAGCTCCCCCCGCCCCAGCCCCCTTCAAAATGATCACGGAACCGTGATCAACACACACCTACCGCGACGAATTCAGCACGGTTGACCACCAACGATCACGGAACCGTGATCATTTGCGGCAAGGGGTGGAGTCCGCTAGTCGCCGCGGAAGCCGCCGAGGAAGCGGCGGAAGACGCCGCCCTCCCGGGGCAGCGGTGCAGTCGGCGGCGGTGCCTGCCGACGCTGGGTGGCGACCGGCTTGTCGTAGTCGGTGCGCACGATCGCGTCGATCACCTCGTCGTCGTCGAAATTCTCGGAGCCCTCGATGACCGGCACGAAGCCCACCAGCATCCCGTCGCGCATTACCTGGGCCTCGAGCCCGGCGGTGCCGTCGCTGTCCCAGACGGCCGTGCGCCCGCCGGGGACCCGGACCGAGATCCCGAACTGGTAGACGCCGGCCTTCTCCATCCGCGCGTCCACCCCGCGCTCGCGCAACGCATCGACGACCCTCTGGGCCCGCAGCTCCTCCACCAGTCCGAGCCTAGCTCTCGCTGGAGCGTGCCCACAGGTTGATCCCGGCGTCGACGGCGTGCTCGTCGATCCGGGCCAGCTCGTCGGCGTCGAAGCCGAGCCGGTCCACGGCGGCCAGGTTGGCGTCCAGCTGGGCGACGCTGCTCGCACCGATGAGCACCGACGTCACCCGGTCGTCGCGCAGCAGCCAGGTGAGTGCCATCTGGGCCAGCGACTGGCCCCGGGCAGCGGCCATCTCGTTCAGCGCGCGGACGTGGGTAAGGCTCTGCTCGCTGAGCAGCTCGGGGTCCAGCGACTTGTGCTGCGCGGCGCGCGATCCCTCCGGGATGCCGTCCAGGTAGCGGTCGGTCAGCATCCCCTGCGCGAGCGGCGAGAACGCGATGCAGCCGACGCCCTCGTCCTCCAGGACGTCCAGCAGCGACGGCTCGCCGTGCTCGACCCAGCGGTTGAGCATCGAGTACGACGGCTGGTGGATCAGCAGCGGCGTCCCGAGCTCGCGCAGGATCGCGGCCGCCTCGCGGGTCCGCTCCGGGGAGTACGACGAGATGCCCGCGTAGATGGCCCGGCCGGAGCGGACGGCGGTGTCCAGGGCACCCATCGTCTCCTCCAGCGGCGTGTCCGGGTCGGACCGGTGGGAGTAGAAGATGTCGACGTGGTCCAGGCCCATCCGGGCCAGCGACTGGTCCAGGCTGCCGAGCAGGTACTTGCGAGACCCGCCGTCGCCGTACGGCCCGGGCCACATGTCGTAGCCCGCCTTGGTCGAGATGACCAGCTCGTCCCGGTACGGCCGGAAGTCCTCCCGGAAAATCCGGCCGAAGTTCGTCTCGGCGGCCCCGTAGGGCGGGCCGTAGTTGTTCGCCAGGTCGAAGTGTGTGACGCCCCGGTCGAAGGCCCGGCGGAGGATGGCGCGTTGGGTCTCGACCGGTTTGTCGTCGCCGAAGTTGTGCCACAGGCCGAGTGAGACCGCGGGCAGGACCAGCCCGCTGCGTCCGCATGGGCGGTACGGGAACGACTGGTATCGGTCGGCGGCCGGCTGGTAAGCGGGATCGGTGGTCATGACCGCACAGTCTTGCGGCATGATGGACGGCCGTGCCAGAGGGGGTTCCGCAATTCGTGAGCATCGTCATCAGCGGTGACACCGCATGACCCAGGACGAGGTCACCGCCGAGCAGGCGTACGTCGACCGGTTGTACGCGCGTCTGGACGCGCTGCGGGCCCGCACGGCCACTGAGCTCGCCGCCGTCCGCCGGTCCGGCCCGGTCGGCACCCACCAGAACCGGTCCGAGCGCGACTCCTTCGCCAGCCTGCACGAGCAGCGGCTGGCGCAGCTGGAGGCAGTGGAGGACCGACTGGCCTTCGGCCGGGTCGACCTGCGCGACGGCGCCCGGCGCTACATCGGCCGGCTCGGGCTCTCCGACGAGGAGCAGACCCAGCTGCTGGTCGACTGGCGGGCCCCGGCGGCCCGCGACTTCTACCAGGCGACTGCCGCGTCCCCCGGCGAGATCGTCCGCCGCCGCCACCTGGCCACCCGCGGCCGCACGGTGATCGGCGTCGAGGACGAGGCGCTCGACCTCGACTCGATGGACGCCCGCCAGCGCAGCTCGCTGACCGGCGAGGGCGCCCTGCTGGCCGCGGTGGGCGCCCACCGCACCGGCCGGATGGGCGACATCGTCGCCACCATCCAGTCCGAGCAGGACCGGGTGATCCGCAGCGAGCTGGCCGGGCCGCTGGTCGTCCAGGGCGGCCCTGGGACAGGGAAGACCGCCGTGGCGCTGCACCGCGCGGCGTACCTGCTCTACACCTACCGCGAGCGGCTGAGCCGCCACGGCGTCCTGCTGGTCGGGCCGAACCCGCTGTTCCTGCGCTACATCGAGCAGGTGCTGCCGTCCCTCGGCGAGACGGGGGTCGTGCTGGCCACCGCAGCCGACCTCTACCCCGGCGTCAGCGGGGTGCACGAGCCGCGCGCCGACGTGGCCGCGCTCAAGGGCGACGTGCGGATGGCCCGGGTCCTGGCCCGCGCCGTCCAGGCCAGGCAGCGTGTCCCGGACGGCAGCCGGGTGCTCGCCGTCGGCAGCCAGCGGCTCACCCTGACCCCCGCCGACGTCGCCACCGCCCGCTCCCGGGCCCGCCGCAGCCACAAGCCGCACAACGTGGCCCGCGAGGGCTTCCTGCGTGACCTGCTCGACGTGCTGGCCGGGCGGCTCGCCAGCAGCATCGGGACCACCCTCACCAGCGACAACCGCGAGGGCCTGCTCGAGGACCTGCGCGAGTCCCGGGACGTACGCCGGGAGCTGAACCTCGGGTGGCTGCCGGTGAGCCCCGAGCAGCTGCTCACCGACCTGTTCGCCGACCCGGTCCGCCTGGAGGCAGCGGCGCCCGACCTGGACCCGCGGGAGCGCGAGCTGCTGCACCGCGACCGCGGCGCGGCGTGGACCGTGCCCGACGTGCCGCTGCTGGACGAGCTGGCCGAGCTGCTCGGCGACGTCGCGTCCGGCGACCGGGCCGGCGAGGCGGCGGCCCGGGCCCAGCGCGCCGAGGACATCGCGAACGCGCAGGCGGCGCTGCGCAACGTGGACAGCGCGATCCGGCCGACCGCCGAGCAGATCGCCGACCGGTTCGCCGAGAGCGGCCCGGTGCTGACGGTCGCCGAACGGGCCGAGTCGGACCGCAGCTGGGCGTACGGCCACCTGGTGGTCGACGAGGCGCAAGAGCTCTCGCCGATGATGTGGCGGCTGCTGATGCGACGGTCACCGTCACGGTCGATGACCCTGGTCGGCGACGTCGCCCAGGTCGGCTCCGCCGACGGCGCGTCGTCCTGGGGCGCGGTTCTCGACCCGTACGTCGAGGGGCGCTGGCGGCTGGCCGAGCTCACGGTCAACTACCGCACCCCGGCCCAGGTGATGCGGCTGGCCTCCGACGTGCTCGCGGCGGCCGGCATCGACGCGCCCGCCCCCGAGTCGGTCCGCGAGGGCGAGTGGAAGCCGGTGGCGCACGAGATCGCTCGCGGCGACACGGCTGCCGTGGCCCAGGCCGTCCGGGCCGAGCTCGAGCTGCTCGGCGAGGGCCGGCTGGCCGTGCTGACGGTCCGCGGCGCGGACGCCGCCTTGCGCACCGCGCTGATCGCCGAGCTGCCGGAGGGCACCGTCGGGGCCGGGGCGGACACCCTGGAACGGCCGGTCTCGGTGCTGTCCGTCGCCGACGCCAAGGGGCTGGAGTTCGACGCCGTCGTGCTCGTCGAGCCCGGTGACATCCTGGCCGGCTCGGCCCGCGGCCCCAACGACCTCTACGTGGCCCTGACCCGGCCGACCCAGCGGCTGCGGGTGCTGCACTCGGACCCGTTGCCGGCCGGGCTCACCGACCTCGCCGCCGACTGAGCCGGGCGACCACCGGCGTCGGCGCCGGCCAGGTGCGCCGGAGCTCGGCCCGAGCCTCGCTGTCGACGTCGCGCAGCAGCTGGTCGATCTGGGAGGTGAGCTGCCCGTGCAGCTGCCACTCGTCCCGGGCCAGCCGGTCCTGGTGCCGCAGCAGCCCGGCCAGCCGATGCCGGTCCGCCCAGGCTGCGGCCAGCGCGGCCCGCAGCCGCTCGTCCTCCGGGCCCGGTCCCACCACCTCCGAGCCCACGAGGCTGCCGTAGGACACCACCGCGTCCGCGACGTCGGCCAGTAGGTCGGACAGCGCCGCCCGGACGTCCGGCCCGTAGACCGTCTCCTCGCCGTGGCCCTTCACCAGGTCGGCCAGCACCCGGCACACCCCACGCAGCGAGACGACGGCCCGCTCCACCGCGTCCAGGCCTGACCGGAGGCTGGTGGCGGCGTGCGGGCGGCTGATGGCCCG
>JAVEDA010000207.1 GCA_030841195.1 Actinomycetota bacterium
GTCGGCGAGCACTTCACCCACCGTGCCGCCGCCGACGATGACGAGCAGACCGACCACCGACATGAGGCCCGCCGTGAGCGCCATCAGCACGGCCCGGCCATATTTCTTCAGCGCCGGCCGGTCCCGCTGGATGCCGTAGATGCGGTTGGCGCCGCGCTCGATCTGGCCCATCGACGTCGTGAGCGCTACGAGGGAGACGATGAGGCCGAGCCAGAGCGCGAGCTGGCCTCCGCTGCCCGCCTGGTGCTGGCCCTGGTCGAGGGTCTTCCGCACGATCTCGTCGGTGCTGCCCGGCGTGATCCGCAGCAGCACCTCGCGCAGCACCCGCGCTGGTCGATCGGCGTTGATCGTGCTCGACAGCCCGACGAAGGCGATGCCCAGCGGGATCAAGGACAGGACGAGCTGCAGTGCGAGGGCACGCGAGTGGCTGAAGCCGTCGCCGTAGCGGAACCGCACGAACGCGGACTTCACCAGGTGCAGCCGCCCGTAGTGGCGGAGCACCTCGTGGGCGTCGTCCACGGTCGTGTCCGAGAACACCATCGTGCGGGTCTGCGGCACCCGGGTGACCGACGACATCAGCCCGCCCGCCCGGCGACCCGCGCGACGCGGACTTTGAGCGCGCCCGGCTCGATCTGGATGTCCATCGTGCGGCTGCTCTCGATCACGTCGCCGTCCAGCTGGCGCGGCTGGGTGTGGCTGCACTCGATCAGCACGTGCTTGCCGGTGAAGCGCTCCATCCGGCGGTCCGGCACGTCCGCCCGACGAACCACCCGACCCGCGACCCTGGCCCAGTCCAGGACGTTGCGGATCGCGATCACGACCACGTCGAGCACCCCGTCGTCCGGCTGCGCATCAGGTAGCAGCGGGATGTTGCCCTGCAGCTTGCCGACGTTCCCGACGACCACGGTGCGCACCCGTCGGTGCAGCGGAGCGCCGTCGTCGACCGTGATCGTCACCCGGATGCCGCGCCCGCGCAGGTGCTTGGTCGCCGACACGACGTACGCCGGCCAGCCGACCTTCTTCTTCAGGCCCTCCGGGGCGTCCCTCATGACCGCGGCGTCGAAGCCGAGACCCGCCATCACGACGAACTTCCGGTCCTCGACCGCCGCCACGTCGATCGCGCGGGTCCGGCCCGAGACGCCGATCCGCAGGCACTGCGCCTCGTCGTTGATCGGGAGGTCGAGGTTGCGCGCCAGCAGGTTGCCCGTCCCTGCCGGCAGGATCGCCAGCGGTACCGGCTGCCCGGCCAGGGCGGTGGCAGCCGCCATCACGGTGCCGTCGCCGCCGCAGACGAACACCACGTCGCAGCCGTCGTCCACCGCCTGGCGGCACATGCCGACGCCCGGGTCCTCCTCGGTGGTCTCGAGCCAGAGCGGCGGCTGCCAGCCCTGCTCGGACATGAACTTCTCGACCCGCGTCCTGAGTGCCGGCAGGTCGGTGACCTTGATGGGGTTGTAGACGACTGCGGCCCGGCTCACCTCGTCCCCGCCGTGACCGGGGCCCCCTGAGGGTCCGTTTCATCACCGTCCAGCTGCGAGAAGCGGGCCAGCGGGCCGCGGGCCAGGATCACCCCGGCCGCGATCATGAGGCAGATGCCGCCGTTGATGTAGGCGGCGAGCACGTCGGTGAGGTGGTGGGCGCCGCGGTAGAGGCGCCCGATCGCGACCAGTAGCGGGACGGCCAGCAGCAGGGTGATGCTCAGGGTGCGCACCCAGCGCTTGCGCACGTACCAGGCGATGAGCAGCGCGCTACCGACGAACAGCGCGGTCGCGGCACCGGTGTGCCCGCTCGGGTAGCTCGACGTCGGGATGCCGCTGTCGAGCCGGTGGACGTGCGGCCGGGGCCGCTTGACCGCGAACTGCACGCAGAGGAAGACGAGTGCCTGGCCGGAGACCGCCAGGACCAGGAAGATCGACGGACGCAGCTTCTTCATCGCCACGGCGAGCGCGATCGCCACCACGATCAGCGCGCCGATGATGGCCCCGGTGTTGCCCAGGCCGGACGCGACGTAGCTGGCGTCGTTCAGCGGTGCGGTCCGGTTGTGCGCGAGATCGGTGTTGATGTCGTCCTCGGCGGTCAGCCATCCGTCGCCCTTGAAGACCTTGGTGAGCAGCAGCCCGATGCCCAGCAGCAGCAGGTAGTCGAGGGCGAGCAGGAGGGCCACCACACCCACGGTGCGGGCGATGCGTGTCTTCATGATCATGACCTTTCGTCACGCCGCTCACGGCGGCGTCGGCAGGAGGCGTGGTCAGGGACAGCTCGGACAAGGGCGCGATCAGCCGGGGCGGCTCATCTCGTCGGCCGCGTCCGGGTCGATGCCTTCACTGGCTGTCGACGAGGGTCGGCCGTGCTCCCGTCGCCAGATCTCGAACGCTGTTGCGGTGCCGGCGAGGACGGCCAGGGCGGCACCCCAGCCGGCGAGCACGTCGCTGACGTAGTGGACGCCCAGCGCAACCCGGTCGTAGCCGGTGAGCAGCACCAGGGCGGCGCCGACCGTGTAGGCGACCACCTTCCCGGCAGGTTGCAGCACAGGCAGGAAGACCATGATCAGGATGCCGACGCAGAGGAACGAGTTGAGGGCGTGCCCGCTCGGGAAGCTGTAGCCGCTGGCGTGCGCCACCGGGTGAGGCAGCGCCGGCCGGGCCCGGGCCACGATGAGCTTGAGGACCACTGCAAGCACGCCGCCGATCACCATCGTCAGCGTCGCCCAGATCGCCAGCCGGGTCGCGCCGCGGCGCCAGAGCCAGACCGCCACCGCGACGACCGCGGCCCGGAAGACCCACGGGTCGAGGGCGATCGCGAGCATCTCGAGCGCGTGCACCCGGGCGCTGTGCCCCTGGGCGGCCTGGTTGAGGTTGTCGGCGACGTTGCGGTCGAGGTTCTCCAGCGGCTCCCAGGCCGACTCGACCAGCAGCAGCAGCAATGTGAACGGGATCGCGACCAGGACGCCGGCGCCCGCACCCATGAGCACGCGCCGGGCCAGCCCGTGGTCGTGGGGGTTCCCGCCTGCGGACCGCTGGTCCGGCGGACGGTAGAGGACGTTGCGCACGCGGCCGGTCTACCCCGTTCCACCGCCGCACACTCGCACCGACCGACGTACCGTCCGACCTGCCCGCAATGTCCCCCTATACGGGCCCGGAGTCGACCAGGTGCTGTCGCGAGGCCGTACGCCGGTCAGCCGCCGAGCTTGCCGAGCATGCCCCCGATGCCGCCGCCGCCCTGGCTGCCGCCGCCCTGCGCCCGCGGCGGGTTCTCCGAGGGCTGCACGATCACGAACCCCTGCCCCGCGAAGCCCAGCTGGAAGGACTCGCCGGAGCCGCGGATCAGCGACATCGGCTTGAACCCGCCGGTCCTGATCGAGGTCTGCAGCGAGGCCGACCAGGCGACCACGGCGTCGGTGTCGACGAAGGTCGGTGCGTCGACGGTGAGCACCACGGGAGTGCCCCTGGTGGTGATCGCGATCTTGCCGGTCCCGGTGAAGTAGGTGTTGAACAGCCCACCGCCGATCATCCCGGCGCTGCCGATCATCTTGATGTCCCACTGCAGCGCCGGCTCGAAGGCCAGCACGCTGACGCCGTTGACCGAGAAGCCGTCGGTGCCGTCGAGCTCGATCACGTGCACGTCCGAGGCGAGGTCGGCGAAGAACACGTCGCCGGTTCCGCTGACCCGCATCAGGTCCACACCTTCGCCGGTGACCGCCTTTTTCAGCATCTTCCCGACGCCGCCGGCCGACTGGTAGTCGAACGAGACGTCGCCCTGGAAGGCCACCATCGCGCCCTGCCGGGCCATCACGGTGCCCCCGGCCAGGCTGACCTTGAGCATCTTCGAGTTCTGCAGGCCGAACCCGTCAGGCGTGGTCGTTTCCAGGTACTCCTGGTTGAAGAGCGAGCTGCGCATGTGACTGTCCCTCCCGAGGATCGTGTGGGC
>JAVEDA010000265.1 GCA_030841195.1 Actinomycetota bacterium
GGCGTCTACGGCATCTTCTCGGCGATGACGGACGTCACCGACGTCGAGCGGTTCGTCCGGGCCTGGCTCGGCAAGCTGCTCGACTACGACAGCCACAAGCACTCCGACCTGGTCTCGACTCTCACCTGCTACCTCGAGCACGGCGGCAGCTACGACGCGACAGCTGGCGCGCTCACGGTGCACCGCAGCACGTTGAAGTACCGCCTGCAGCGGATCCGCGAGATCTCCGGCTACGACCTCACCGAGTCCGACGCCCGGTTCAACCTGCAGCTCGCGACCCGGGCCTGGACGGCGCTCACCGCACTGCGTGCGGACACCGGCACCCGCTAGCGGCCGTAGCGGTCCCAATGGCCGGCGAACAGCTCTTCCTCGTCGACCGGCTTGGCCGCGATCACTCGCGACACCCACGTCAGGTTGAGGAAGTGCCTCGCGTTGACGTTCTCGGTCGTGATGTTCCCTCCCCACGTCCCGCAGCTCAGGCTCAGCGTGAACGGCAGCCCGTTGCGGGCGCTGCCGGCGCCCTCGTTGAGGTTCTGGTTGACCAGCACCCGGGCGGTCCGCGTGCCGTTTGCCAGCGCGTCGACATTGGCGTCAGTGCTGGTGTGGATCCCGCAGGTGTGACCGAGACCCTGGTAGCCGGTGATCGCGTTCACCTGGTCGACGGCGGCCGCGATGCCGCCTGAGTAGCGGTAGAGCGCCAGGACCACCGAGAGCTTCTCGCCCGAGAACGGGTGCTCCGGCCCGACACCGTCCTCCTCCACGACCAGGAAGGTCGTGCTGTCGGGCACCGGGAACCCTGCCAACCGGGCGATCTCGCCGGCCGGCTTGGCGATGACCGAGAGCGCCGGGATGTGCGACCCGTCGGGCCACATCAGCGCCTGCAGCGCCGCCTTCTGGTCCGCGTCGCAGAGATGGCCGCCGGCCGCGACCAGCTTCTCCAGCAGGGCGTCGTAGATGCGCGTCTCGGCGACCACCGCATTGTCGGCCAGACAGCTGGTCGCGTAGTCGAACGTCTTCGCGGCGACGATGGCCGCAGCAGCATCGTCGAGGTCGCCCGTCTCGTCGACCACGTGCACCGCGTTGCCCACGCCGACGCCGTACGCCGGGGTGCCCGAGCTGTAGGCGGCCTGCACCATCCCGGCGCCGCCGGTCGCGACGACGAGGTCAGCGAGGCGCATCAGCTCCTGGGTGCCGGCCATCGACGGCTGACCGACCGACTGCACGAGGTCCGCCGGCGCGCCCACCTGCTCGCAGGCCTCCCGCATGTAGTCGACGACCAGCTCGGTCGTGCGCCGCGTCCGCGGGTGCGGGGCCAGCACGATCGCGTTGCGGCCCTTCAGGGCGAACAGCGTCTTGACCGGCGGCGTGGCGTCGGGACCGGTCGTCGGGATCAGGGCCGCGACGACACCGACCGGCTTCGCGATCTTCACCAGACCGCGGTCCGGGTCCTCCTCGACGACACCGACGGTGCGCACCGAGCGCATGTCTGCTAGCACGCCCAGCACCCTCTTGTTGATCTTGACGACCTTGTCGGCGTAGTTGCCGAACTCGCCCTCGTCGACGGCGAGCTGAGCGAGGGCCTCGGCGCGGTCCTTGCGCGCGACCGACCACGCCACAGCGGTGACCAGCTCGTCCACCTGGTCCTGCGACCAGTTCGCGATGGTCGCTTGGGCGGCGCGCGCCCGGCGTACCGTCTCGGCGATCTCGGTCTTGTTGTCCTCGCCCACAGCCACCACGTCCTTCGTCTCGCGGACCACCCACGATGCCCCGACGCTGCCCGGAAGGGTTGGACACGGCGGGACGAAGAGTGGGCCGGACGTTGCCCGGTCGGGACCTCGCCCGTGGGCGCACCGACGGACGAAGGTCGACGGCATGGACACCCGAGACTCACACCTGACCATGGCCGAATGGCGCTCCGTGATCGACCGGGCCGAGACCGGCCACGTCGAGGGGCCGATCTACAACCTCGACCGCACCGACACGACCGAGTACGACGCCATCTTCGTCGGTGGCGGGGCCGGCGGGCGGTTCGGGTCGGCCTACCTGAAGGCGCGCGGCGGACGGCAGCTCACCATCGACCGGTGGCCGTTCCTGGGCGGTTCATGCCCCCACCAGGCGTGCGTCCCGCACCACCTGTTCTCCGAGGCGGCGCGCGAGCTGGACCTGGCCCGGTGGATGAGCGAGACGCTGTGGTTCCCCAAGTTCGACGAGAAGCAGGCCTCGGTGCTCGACATGATCGAGCTGTTCCGGTCCGGACGAAACAGCGCGCACGCCTTCATGAACTGGCAGAGCAAGGAGCAGCTGGGGATGGAGTACATCCTCAATGCCTCCGCGACCGTCATCGACAGCCACACGGTCGAGGTCGCAGGCGAACGGTTCCGGGCTCGCAACCTGGTGCTCGGCACGGGCGCCCGCACCGTGCTGCCCGACATCCCCGGCCTCGACAAGCCGGGGGTCTTCGACTTCGCGGGCCTGGTCGAGGACATGGACTACGAGCCGAACCGCTGCGTCATCATCGGCGGCTCGAAGGTGGCGATCGAGTACGGCTCGTTCTTCCAGGCCGCCGGCTGCCAGACCACGATCATCACCCGCAGCCCGCTGATGCGCACCGCGAGCCTGCACCACGTCGACGAGGACCTGCGCAGCTATGTCGTGGACGGCATGCGCAAGCGCGGCATGGAGATCCTCGAGGGCGCGCACCCGGTGGAGGTCCTCGGCAACGGCCGCGTCACCGGCGTGGTCGTGGCCCTCGCCGACGGCAGCACCCGCACGATCGACACCGACTTCGTCTTCCTGGGCACCGGCGAGCGGGCCTGCTCGGCGCCGTTCGTGTCCGCCCTCGGTG
>JAVEDA010000284.1 GCA_030841195.1 Actinomycetota bacterium
GGAACGCCGAGACGGCCGATATCGGGGTATACCCGACAGACGGCCTCAGCTGCCGGTGAGCGCCGCGACGAGCTGGTCGGCGGTGTCGCACCGGTCCAGCAGGTCGCCGACGTGCTCGCGGGTCCCCCGCAACGGCTCCAGGGTCGGCACCCGCTGCAGCGAGTCGTGGCCCGGCAGGTCGAAGATCACCGAGTCCCAGGACGCGGCAGCAACCTCGTCCGGGTACTTCGCCAGGCACCGGCCCCGGAAGTAGGCGCGGGTGTCCTCGGGCGGCTCGGTCACCGCCCGCGCCACCTCCTCCTCGGACACGATCCGCTCGAACCGCCCGGACGCCGCCAGCCGGTTGTAGAGCCCCTTGTCCTGCCGGACGTCGGAGTACTGCAGGTCGACGGCCTCGAGCCGTGGGCTCCCCCAGTCCAGCCCGTCCCGGGACCGGTAGCCCTCGAGGATCTGGAGCTTCGCGACCCAGTCCAGCTCGCGAGCCAGCGACATCGGGTCGGTCTCGAGCCGACCGAGCACCGACTCCCAGCGGTCCAGCACGTCGGTCGTCACCGGGTCGGCGTCGGACCCGAACCGGTCCTCGACGTACTTGCGGGCCTGCTCGGCGTACTCCATCTGCAGCTGGACTGCGGTCAGCTTGCGCCCCGACCGCAGGGTCACCAGCAGCTGCAGGGTCGGGTCGTGCGACACCTCGTGCAAGGTCGCCACGGCCCGGTCGACCGTCAGGTCCGCCGACAGGAACTGGTCCTCGATCATGGCGAGCACCAGCGCCGTCGTACCGACCTTGAGGTAGGTGGACACCTCGGCCAGATTGGCGTCGCCGATGATGACGTGCAGCCGGCGGTACTTCTCGGCCACGGCGTGCGGCTCGTCGCGGGTGTTGATGATCGGGCGCTTCAGGGTGGTCTCGAGCCCGACCTCCACCTCGAAGTAGTCGGCGCGCTGCGAGATCTGGAAACCCTTGCCGCGACCGTCCTGGCCGATGCCGACCCGGCCGGAGCCGGCCACCACCTGACGACTGACGAAGAACGGCGTGAGGTGCTTGACGATGTCGGCGAACGGCGTCTCCCGCCGCATCAGGTAGTTCTCGTGGGTGCCGTAGGAGGCACCCTTGTTGTCGGTGTTGTTCTTGTAGAGGTTGATCGTCGGCGTGTTCGGCACCATCGCGGCACGCCGGCTCGCCTCGGCCATGATCCGCTCGCCCGCGCGGTCCCACACGAGCACGTCGCGCGGGTTGGTGCACTCCGGCCCCGAGTACTCCGGGTGCGCGTGGTCGACGTAGAACCGCGCGCCGTTGGTGAGGATCACGTTCGCCAGCCCGACGTCCTCGTCGGTGAGCTGGCTGGCATCGGCGACGTCGCGGGCGAGGTCGAACCCGCGCGCGTCCCGCAGCGGGCTCTCCTCCTCGAAGTCCCAGCGGGTACGTCGGTTTCGGCTCGGGGTCGGCTGCGAGTAGGCGTTGACGATCTGCGACGAGATCAGCATCGCGTTGGCCCCCGGGTTGCCGGGCACGGTGATCCCGTACTCGGTCTCGGTCCCCATCACCCGCCAGACGGTCACGCCTGCCACCCTACGCGGCAGTGCCAGACTCGGACCCGTGACGGACCAGGACCCGCCCGAGGAGCTGGTGGCCATCGTCGACGACGACGGAGGCGTCGTGGGCTCGGCCCCACGGTCGGTGATGCGCCGCGACAACCTGCCGCACCTCGTCGTGGCGGTGCTGGTGCGCGACCCGGTGGGACGCGTGTACGTCCACCGGCGCACCGACAGCAAGGACGTCTTCCCCGGCATGCACGACTGCTTCGCAGCCGGCTGCATGCAGGCCGGCGAGGACCCGCCCGGGGCCGCCGCGCGGGAGGTGGCAGAGGAGCTCGGCGTGACCGGCGTACCGCTGGAGCCCGTGTTCGTGGGCTGGTACGCCGACGGCAGCACCCGCCATGTCTGCCACGCCTTCACCACGACGTACGCCGGGGAGATCACCCACCAGGTCGCCGAGGTCGCGTGGGGTGGCTGGATGACGCCGGCCGAGCTGACGGCCCGCCTGGCCGACCCGAGCTGGCCGTTCGTGCCCGACGGCCGTCAGCTGGTCGAGACCCTGCTGGCCGACGGCCGCCTGTGACCTGGCGGGCTTACAGGTACTGCCCGGTGTTCGCGACGGTGTCGATGGAGCGGCCGGCCTCGGTGCCCTGCTTGCCCTGGATGAGCGTGCGGATGTACACGATCCGCTCGCCCTTCTTGCCCGAGATCCGGGCCCAGTCGTCGGGGTTCGTGGTGTTCGGCAGGTCCTCGTTCTCCTTGAACTCGTCCACGCAGGCCGCGAGCAGGTGCGAGATCCGGATGCCCTTCTGGCCGAGCTCGAGGAAGTCCTTGATCGCCATCTTCTTGGCCCGGTCCACGATGTTCTGGATCATGGCGCCGGAGTTGAAGTCCTTGAAGTACAGGACCTCCTTGTCGCCGTTGGCGTAGGTCACCTCGAGGAAGCGGTTCTCCTCCAGCTCGGAGTACATCCGTTCGACCGTCCGCTGGATCATCGCGGAGACGGTGGCGTCGCGGTTGCTGCCGTTCTCCTTGACGTCGTCGGGGTGGAGCGGCAGGTCGGCGGTGATGTACTTCGAGAAGATGTCGCGCGCCGACTCGGCGTCCGGACGCTCGATCTTGATCTTCACGTCCAGCCGGCCGGGCCGCAGGATGGCCGGGTCGATCATGTCCTCGCGGTTCGAGGCACCGATGACCAGCACGTTCTCCAGGCCCTCGACGCCGTCGATCTCCGAGAGCAGCTGCGGGACGATGGTGTTCTCGACGTCGGAGGACACGCCTGACCCACGGGTGCGGAACAGCGAGTCCATCTCGTCGAAGAACACGATGACCGGAGTCCCCTCGGACGCCTTCTCCCGAGCCCGGGAGAAGACCAGCCGGATGTGGCGCTCGGTCTCACCGACGTACTTGTTCAGCAGCTCGGGACCCTTGATGTTGAGGAAGAACGAGCGACCCTCCGGCTTGCCCGTCACCTCGGCGACCTTCTTGGCCAGCGAGTTGGCGACCGCCTTGGCGATCAGCGTCTTTCCGCACCCAGGTGGGCCGTAGAGCAGCACACCCTTGGGCGGGCGCAGCTTGTGCTCGGTGAACAGCTCGGGGTGCAGGTAGGGCAGCTCGACCGCGTCGCGGATCATCTCGATCTGCGCGGCCAACCCACCGATCAGCGAGTAGTCGATGTCGGGCACCTCTTCGAGGACGAGCTCCTCGACCTCGGACTTGGGCACCCGCTCGTAGACGTAGCCGGAGCGCGGCTCGAGCAGCAGGGACTCCCCCACCCGCAGGTGCTCGCCGTCCAGCAGCGGCTCGGCCAGCCGGACGACCTTCTCCTCGTCGGTGTGCCCCACCACCAGAGCCCGCTCGCCGTCGGCGAGGATCTCCTTGAGCATCACGACCTCGCCGACGCTCTCGAAGTCCAGCGCCGCGACGACGTTCATCGCCTCGTTGAGCATGACTTCCTGGCCCCGGACCACGCCGTCGAGCTCCACGCCAGGGCTCACGGCCACCCGCAGCTTGCGGCCGCCGGTGAAGATGTCGACGGTGTCGTCGTCGTTGCGCGAGATGAAGACGCCGAAGCCGGCGGGCGGCTGGGCCAGCCGGTCGACCTCCTCCTTCAACGTCACGATCTGGTCACGAGCCTCCTTGAGGGTCGAGACCAGCCGCTCGTTCTGGGTGGTGACCCCGGCGAGGTTCGCCTGCAGGTCGGCCACGCGTTCCTCGAGGGCACGCAGGTGGCGCGGCGACTCGGTGAGCCGCTGGCGCAGGGCATCCACCTCGTCGCGCAACGCGCTGACCTGCGGATCCTGGTCGCTGCTCGAGCGCGACGAACGGCGTCGGCCGTCGCCTTCTGGACGGTCCGTGGACGACACGGCGTCACCTCCCCTGGGGGCACTCCCGGACACGGGAGCCGTACCTCTGTGACCCTACCTTCGGCAGACCAGGAACGGACCTGCACTCCTCACCTGCACTACGCGTGTCGCGGACGGGTGGTTCAGGCCTCGGCGACCTTCTCGCCGTACGCGCCCTTGGACGGCCGCCTGCGGCGCAACGGCGGCGCCACCCCCTCGGCCAGCCGGCGGGTGGTCAGCAGGAAGCCGGTGTGCCCGACCATCCGGTGCTCGGGGCGGACGGCGAGCCCCTCAAGATGCCAGCCCCGGACCAGGGACTCCCAGGCGCTCGGCTCGGTGAACGTCCCGTGCTCGCGCATCGCTTCCGCGGTGCGTGACAGCTGGGTCGCGGTGGCGACGTAGCAGATCAGCACGCCGCCGGGCACCAGCGTGCGGGACACCACGTCCAGGCAGTCCCAGGGGGCCAGCATGTCGAGCACCACCCGGTCCACCTCGGTCTCCGCCAGGCTCTCGGCCAGGTCGCCGACGGTCAGACGCCAGGCCGGGTGCGGCGAGCCGAAGAACGACTCGACATTGGCCCGGGCGATGTCGGCGAAGTCCTGACGTCGCTCGTACGACGACACCAGCCCCTCGTCGCCGACCGCACGGAGCAACGACATGGTCAGGGCGCCCGAACCGACGCCCGCCTCCACCACCCGCGCTCCCGGGAAGATGTCGGCCATGTGCACGACCTGCCCGGCGTCCTTCGGGTAGACCACCGCCGCTCCGCGCGGCATCGACAGGACGTAGTCGGCCAGCAGCGGCCGCAGCGCCAGGTAGGTGACGCCGCCGGTGGTGGTGACCGTCGTGCCCTCTGGCGAACCGATCAGCTGGTCGTGCGGCAGCGAGCCCTTGTGGGTGAAGAACTCCTTGCCCGCCGTGAGGGTGATGGTGTGCATCCGCCCCTTGGGGTCGGTGAGCTGGACCCGGTCCCCCACCGCGAGCGGGCCACGGCGGTGGGCGGCGCCGGTAGGACCGCGCGGGGCGGTGGCGTCAGGACCATCAGCGGTGTCGGGCACGGAGCGCGAGTCTAGGTGCGGGTGAGCGCGCGCTCGACGTCGGCGGTGGCGAGCATGCCGTAGACGTCACCGTTGGCCTCGACCACGAGGTACTCCGTGGCCGGGCTCGCCGTGATGGCCTCGACGAGCTGTTCGCCGTCCAGCTCCGCCTGCAACGTCAGGGCCGGCTCCAGCCGCCTGCTCAGGTCCCCCACCGAGACCCACGGCCGGCGTTCCACCGGCACCGAGCGGACCGCCTCCTCGGCCACCAGCCCGACCGGCGTCCCGCCGCTGTCGACCACCACCAGTCCACGAGCTCCGGCCGCCTCAGCCCGGCGCAGCGCCTCGCCGAGGGGTACGTCGACCGTGACCGGGATGGCCCGCCGGGTCAGGGACCGGGCCGACACGGCCGGCAGCCGCTGCTGCACGCCGCCCTGGACGATGGCCAGACCGGCCCCAGCCCAGATGAACGCCCCGAGCAAGCCTCCCCAGACGACGTCGACCAGCGTGGCCTCCCGGTCCAGCAGCGGCGCCACCAGGAACGGCACGCCCAGCACGACCACGGCGACGATGCGGCCGAGCCAGCCCGCGACGACCGTGCCCGTGTGGCGGCGGCCGGTGGCCCGCCAGACGGCGGCGGAGACGACCCGGCCGCCGTCGAGTGGGAGCCCCGGCAGCAAGTTGAACGCGCCCACCGCCAGGTTGGTCACCGCCAAGGCCCCGGCCACCAGGCGGCCGACCGTCCCCGGGTCGAGCAGCTCGCGGACCAGGAAGGCCAGCCCGGCGACCAGGAGCGAGACCAGCGGTCCCGCGACGGCGATGCCTGCCTCCCGGCCCGGGGACTCGGCCGGCCGCTCGAACTCCGACTCGCCGCCCAGGAGGTGCAGGCTGATCCGCCGGACCGTGAGCCCGGCCCGCAGCGCGACGACGGTGTGGCTGAGCTCGTGCAGCAGGACCGAGACGTAGAACAGGAGCGCGAAGGTCAGCGACACGGCGTACCGCCACGGGCCGAGACCGGGGACGGTCCGCTCGACGGTGGCGGCGAACCCGACGGTGATCAGCCCGGCGACCAGGAACCAGGCGGGCGTGACGTCGACGGGCACGCCGAACGGTCGGGCGATGACCAGCCGTCGCGGGCCCGGCCGCGGGGGTCCGGCGGGCTGCTGCCGGGAGCGCGCCGGGTCGTCGTCCACAGCACCGAGTCTAGGTGCGCCGGTGCGTGCTCCCCGGTCATGTCCGGGGTCGGTCGTACTGTCGCTGGCATGAGCACGGACGTCACCGAGGCCGCGGCCGAACCCGCGGAGGCTGCCCCCGAGGTGCGACCGCCGTCGCTGTCCCCGTCGCGGGCCAGCGACTTCATGACCTGCCCCCTGCTCTACCGGTTCCGGGTGATCGACCGGCTGCCCGAGCGGCCCAGCCCGGCCGCGACCCGCGGGACGATGGTCCACGCTGTGCTCGAGCGGCTCTTCGACCTGCCGGCGGTCGAGCGGGTCCCGGCGCAGGCGCACGCCATGATCGCGCCGGAGTGGGAGCGGCTGCTCGAGGCCGAGCCTGAGCTGGCCGCCCTGTTCGACGACGACGAGGGCCGCGACGAGTGGCTCACGTCGGCGGCTGGGCTGCTCGACTCCTACTTCGCGCTCGAGGACCCGACCCTGCTCGAGCCGGCCGAGCGGGAGCTCTTCGTCGAGTGCGACCTGGACTCGGGGCTGCGCCTGCGCGGCTACGTCGACCGGCTGGACCAGGCGCCGGACGGCGCCCTGCGGGTCGTCGACTACAAGACCGGCCGGGCCCCACGGGAGGGGTTCGAGGCCAAGGCGATGTTCCAGATGCGGTTCTACGCCCTGGTGCTCTGGCGGCTGCGCGGTGAGGTGCCCCGGCTGCTGCAGCTGCTCTACCTCGGCAGCGGCGAGGTGCTGCGCTACGAGCCGGACGAGGCCGACCTGCGGGCCACCGAGCGCAAGGTCCTTGCTCTGTGGGACGCGATCGCGCTGGCCACCGAGCGGGGCGACTGGCGGCCCAGTCCCAGCAAGCTGTGCGACTGGTGCGACCACCAGGCGCTGTGCCCAGCGTTCGGGGGCACCCCGCCCGAGCTGCCGGTGCTGCCCGTGCCCGCAGTGCCCCAGGCCCGGGCGGGGGACGAGCGCCCGTCACCGCACACCCCCCGCGACGAGGTCTGACGAGGCGCCGGCGCACTGCCTCCAAGCCCCGGATGCTTTGCCGCGCAACGACATCGGGCCCACCCTGGGACACCCTGAGATATGACGGATGTCTTCCCCACTGCACCCTGAATGTGGTGGGACTCGGTCGGGGTCTCGATCTACGGTGGGCGGACAAGCCCCCGACGAGGAGTAACCGTTGACAAGCCCTGCCGTCTCCCCCAGCCCGACCGCATCCGCCGCCCGGGCCGTCGACCTCACCAAGGTCTACGGCTCCGGTGACACCGCGGTCGTCGCGCTGGACGCCGTCTCCTGCGCCTTCGAGCGCGGCCAGTACACCGCCATCATGGGGCCGTCAGGATCGGGTAAGTCCACCCTGATGCACTGCCTCGCCGGGCTCGATGACGCCACCGGCGGCGCCGTCTTCATCGGGGACACCGACATCACGACCCTCGACGACAAGCGGCTCACCCGGCTCCGGCGCGACGCCGTCGGCTTCATCTTCCAGGCCTTCAACCTGCTCCCGACGCTGACTGCGATCGAGAACATCACGCTGCCCATGGACATCGCCGGCCGCAAGCCGGACCAGGAGTGGCTGGACACCGTCATCGACCGGATCGGCCTGCGGGACCGGCTCAACCACCGGCCGACCGAGCTGTCCGGCGGCCAGCAGCAGCGGGTCGCCTGTGCCCGCGCGCTGGCCAGCCGGCCGGAGATCATCTTCGCCGACGAGCCGACCGGCAACCTTGACAGCGCCAGCGGCGCCGAGGTGCTGGGCTTCCTGCGGCGATCCGTGACCGACATGCACCAGACCATCGTGATGGTGACGCACGACCCCGGCGCCGCGGCGTACGCGGACCGGGTGCTGTTCCTCGCCGACGGCCGGATCGTCGACGAGATGGCCGACCCCACGGCCGAGCTGGTGCTGGACCGGATGAAGAAGTTCGAGATCGTCCACGCGGACGACGTCCGATGATCCGTGCCACCTTCCGCAGCCTGACCGCGCGCAAGCTGCGGCTGCTCCTGTCCTCCCTCTCGATCGTGCTCGGCGTCTCGTTCGTGTCCGGCGCGTTCGTCCTCACCGACAGCCTCGGCAAGGTCTTCGACGACCTGTTCAGCACCATCAGCCAGAACGTCGCAGTCGACATCCGCGGCGACAAGGTGACCTCGGGCAACCAGGGCGACGTCCGCGCCCTGCTCCCCCAGGACCTGTTGTCCACGGTCGAGCAGGTCGACGGCGTCAAGGAGGCCCAGGGACAGGTCCAGGGCAGCGCGCAGCTGGTCGACACCTTGGGCAAGGCCGTCAGCACCGGCGGCGCACCGACGTTCGGCTTCAACTGGTACGACTCCAAGCTGCTGCAGAGCGGCACCATCGTGCAGGGCCGGGCGCCGCACGGGCCGGACGAGATCGCGATCAACCGCGGGCTGCTCGACCGCACGGACTACAAGCTGGGCGACTCCGCACCGGTGCTCACCGACCAGCCGCTGAAGTCCTACAAGATCGTCGGGATCGTCGAGTTCGACGGCAAGCCCTCCTTCGCCGGCGAGACCGATGTATTCTTCGAGACTGCCGTCGCCCAACAGGTCCTGAATCTCAACGGCAAGTTCAACGAGATCACGGTCGCGGCCGACAGCGGTGTCAGCGAGACCGAGCTGCGCGACCGGATCCGCCCGCTGCTGCCTGCGGACGCGCAGGCCATCACCGGCACCGCGTCGGCGGCCCAACAGGCCAGCGACGTGAAGCAGGGCCTCGGCTTCTTCAACACGTTCCTCCTGGTGTTCGCAGCGATCGCACTGTTCGTCGGAGCCTTCATCATCTTCA
>JAVEDA010000312.1 GCA_030841195.1 Actinomycetota bacterium
GTTCAGCAATCTTCCAGCCGGGTGATGACGCCCGGTTTGTCCGCGGTTACGCAGGGCATCAAGCGTCTCACTTCGTGGACATCGGGGAATTTTTTGTACGCTGAATTGTCTCGTTTGCCCACAATGACCCGATGGTCAACTTGGTCATCACGAACTGGTCACGTACTGTTCGCGCTCAGGTGACCGTTGTGTCGCCGTCCCGACCCCGGACGGCAGCGGCCACCTCCGCCGAGTCCAACCCGGCCGCGCGAGCGGTTCGGTGCGGAGCCGGGGACCCAAGTCCCTGGGGCGAATCGCGTGCCCCGGCACGCGTAGGGCGCGATCTCCCGCCCGAGCCCGTCAGCTCACCCGGTAGGCGGCTGAGGAGAAGGAGTGCCGCCCTCGTGGCGACCTTGAACAGGCGCGGCCTGAGTTTTGCCATGTCCGGCCTGGCGATCGTGGCGCTCATCGCTGCCGTGCCCGGGTCCGCCACAGCCGCCCCCCGTCCCTCCCTGCACAAGGTGCAGGTGCAGGTCGACAAGCTCAACCGGCAGGCCGATGCCGCCACCGAGAGCTTCAACACCGCTCGCGTGCGCTTCGGCGAGGCCAACCGCCGGCTCACGGTCGTCAAGCACCGGCTGGCGGCCAAGCAAGCCGAGGTCGACGCCATGCAGTCCTCCGTTGGCCAGCTTGCGGCGGCGGCCTACAAGTCCGGCGGGCTCGATCCCACGTTCCAGATCCTGCTCGCCGACGATCCGGAGTCGTTCCTGCAGTCGGCCGTCGCGCTCAACCAGCTCGGCCGCCAGCAGGCCGAGACCCTCGCCAGGGTCGTCGCCGCCCGCCAGGGCCTCGCGGCGGCGCGCAACGACGTCACCCAGCAGCGAGCCAGGGCCAGCGCCCTGGCCAAGCAGATCGCCAGCCAGAAGCATGCCGTCGAAGCCAAGCTCGCCGAGGCCAAGCAGTTGCTCGGCACGCTCAAGGCCGACCAGCTGGCGAGGTACAACGCCGCAATTCACGCCGCCGCGGCGCACGGCCACACGGTCGCCTCCCGGTCGCGGTCCGGCAACATCCCGAGCTACAACGGCCCCGCCTCCGGCCGGGCGTCCGAGGCCATCAAGACGGCCTACGCCCAGCTCGGCGACCCCTATGTCTACGGCGCGGCCGGCCCGAGCGCGTTCGACTGCTCCGGCCTGACGATGTTTGCCTGGAACTCCGCCGGCGTCTCGCTCCCGCACTCGTCCTCGGCGCAGTACTCGTCCACGCGGCACGTCTCGATTTCCGACCTGCAGCCGGGCGACCTCGTCTTCTACTACAGCCCGATCAGCCACGTCGCCATCTACATCGGGGGCGGCCGCATCATCCACGCACCCCACCCGGGTCGCTCCGTCGAGATCGCGCCGCTGCACGAGATGCCGATCGTCGGAGCCGGACGCCCGTAAGTGGTGCTGGTCACTCCTGCCGCAGGCGCCGCGGCGGGTGCCCGTGCGTCCCACCTAGCATGGCCGGGTGCAGCCGTACGACGACGCGGGTTCCCCGCCGCCCAACGACCCGGCGGGCGGGCTGCCTGACCACCAGGCCCCCGCTCAGTCCGGTGCAGGCTACGTACCCGCAGCCGACGCCACCGACCACCCGTTCGACGTGAGCGGCCGGGTCGGCGGACCACGGCAAGGTCGTCCGCTGGCGCCGAACCTGCTCTCCCGGATGATGGTCGCCGGCCTGATCCTGGCCGCGGTCCTGGTCGCGGCCGGCGTGGCGTTTGTGTGGGGCGACGACGCCGAGAAAGGCGCTTCCCTCCCGACTCCTCACCCCACCGGCCAGCAGACGAACAACGCCGTGGCCGGGCAGCGGGCCGGCATCGCCGACTTGCTGGCGCGACGCGGCAAGGCGATCCGCGACCACGACAAGGCGGCCTTCCTCGCCCTCATCGACCCCACGGCTGAGCAGTTCCGCAGCGAGCAGAGCCAGCTGTTTGACCGGCTCGTTCACGTGCCCTTCTCGGATTGGTCCTACGTGCTGGCCGGCGAGGGGCCGGCTCTGCCGAAGAACCGCTCCGTGCAGTTGCCCAAGGGTTCCACGATCGCCCGGGTGCGGCTCGACTACCAGCTGGCCGGCAGCGACTCGCAGGTCGAGCGCGAGCAGTACCTCACGGTGGTGCCGCGAGGTGGGCAGTGGCTGCTCGCCGGCAACGACGACGCGACCGCCAGCGGGTTGAAGACCGAGTCGGACATCTGGGACCTCGGCCCCGTGCAAGTCGTACACGGTAAGCAGAGTCTGGTTCTGGGTGATGCCCCTAAGAAGGAGCTGCAAAGTCTTGCCGCCGAGGCTGATCGTGGCGTGCACGACGTTGGGGTCGTCTGGCGGCGCCCGTGGTCGCATCACCCGGTCATCGTGTTCCCCCAGTCGCAGAGCGACATGGCCACACTGATCGGGAACGACGGCAAAGGCCTGAGCCAGATCGCGGCGGTGACCACAGGATCCTTCGAGTCCGGCCTGTCCCGGGGCGACCGGGTCGTGGTCAACCCCAGCGCGTGGCGCACGCTCGGTTCGCTGGGCCGCCGCGTCGTGCTGGCCCACGAGATCACGCATCTGGCGACACGGGCCATCACGGTCAACAACGTGCCCATCTGGCTATCCGAAGGGTTTGCCGACTACGTCGCCTACCGGGCCGTCCAGGTGCCGACCAACGTGGTGGCCGGTGACGTGCTCAACGACGTGCGCAAGGGCAAGGGACCGAAGAACCTGCCGGAGGACGCCGACTTCGACGCAGCCCGAGGAGACATCGCCGCGGCCTACGAGGGCGCCTGGCTCGCCTGCCGGATGATCGCGGAACGCTACGGAGAGAAGCGGCTCATCGCGTTGTACGTGTCGTACGCCAACAACAAGTCCGTGCCGGAGTCAGGACAGATCAAAGCGACCCTCGACATCAGCGAAGCGCAGCTGGTCACGCAGTGGCGGGCCTATCTGGGGGCTCGGGCGGGCGCATGAGCGAGCCTGCGAGCTCATCATCGGCACAGCGCGTCCTGCGAGTGCGGCTGACGAGCGCCAGCGAGGAAGGCGCATGAGCAACCGCACGGCCCTGGTCGTGACGTTCGCGTTGCTGGCCATAGCGTTGTTCGGTGTGCTCGCCGTCTGGACACCGTGGACGACCCTGCCTCTGCACGGCGCTGCTGCGGTGCGCGCCGACCCATCGCGCGACTTCACGGCTGCCCAGATCGTGCGGGAGAACTCCTACCACGCCGCTGTGCGCCCGCCGGCGTACCTCTCGCTCGCTCTTGGCATGGTCGTCGCGATCGTTCTCGGCCTGACCCCGCTCGGCGCGCGGATCGTCTCCGCTGTCGCCGCACCCCTCGGCGGCGGTTGGGGGTGGCGGGTGCTCCTCGGCACGATCGCCCTCACGGCGATCGGCCGGCTGGCGGTGCTGCCGTTCGACGCCCGCGCGGAGGCGGCGCAGCGCCGCTTCGGCCTGTCTGCGCAGACCTGGGCGTCCTGGGGGGTCGATGTCGCCAAGGGGTACGCCGTCGGGCTCATCGTCACGCTGCTGATGCTCTTCGGCGTCGTGGCGCTGGCCAGGCGTTCACCACAGTGGTGGTGGTCATTCGGTGCGGTGCTCGGTGCGCTGCTCGTCGTGGTTGTGTCCTTCGCGTATCCAGTGGTCGTAGAGCCGGTTTTTAACAAGTTCACGTCGATGCCGGCCGGCCCGCTGCGCACCTCGTTGCTCTCGATGGCGGAGCAAGACGGCGTGCCCGCTCGTGACGTGCTGGTCGCCGACGCGTCACGGCGCACCAACTCGCTCAACGCCTACGTCTCAGGGTTCGGCGCGACGCGACGGATCGTGGTCTACGACACGTTGCTCAAGGACGCGAGGCCTGACGAAGTGCGGCTCATCGTCGCCCACGAGCTCGGCCACGCCAAGGCCGGGGACGTGCTGTGGGGCACCTTGGTCGGCGCGCTGGGTTTAGCCCTGGCCGTGTGCGGGCTTGCCATACTGCTGCGCTGGCAGTGGCTGCTCGATCGCGGCGGAGTGAACGGACCAGGGGACGCTCGGGCGGTTGGGCTCCTGCTCGCGTTGCTGGCGCTCATCTCGTTCGCCTCGGGGCCCGGGCAGGCCCTGGTGTCGCGGCGCATCGAGTCACGGGCCGACCTGCATTCGCTCAACCTCACCCGTGAGCCCGACCAGTTCGTTGCCATGCAGCGACGGTTGGCCACGGTCAATCTGTCCGATCTCGATCCGTCACCCTTGGTGTTCGGCATGTTCGCGACGCATCCGACAGCGCCGCAGCGCATCGCGCTCGCGCGTACCTGGGCCGAGGTGCACCACGTGCCGGTGCCGCCTGCGTCGCGCTAAAAGGGTCCTGTGGACAACGGATACGGACGGCTGGCCGGCTCTGCCAGTCTCGATCCGTGGTCCTGGAAGTGCACACCGATGATCTCGTCGCCGCCGGCGCGGCTCTGCGCTGCCTCGGCGGCCGAGTGTCGTCCTACGCTCACCAGCTCGACCACCGTGTCGCTGTGGTCGCCACTGGAGTCGAGGGCGAGGTCGGCTCGTCCCTGACGCGGGCCTGGACGGACGTGGCGCTGGCACTCGATGACCTAGTGGCCGGCTTCGAGATCTACGGCCGGGCTCTCGACGAGGTGGCCGCGCGCTATGCCGAGGTCGAGGCCGAACTCACCGCCCGCGTGCCGCCATGAGAATTGTCGTGTCTCCCGAACAGATCGGCCCGGGCAGGTGGTTGCTTCCCCGGCTGCCACCGTCCGACCCAGCGGCGCTGCGGCGGCTGGCGGATGACTGCCGCGAGCTGCAGGCAGTGCTCGGTGGCGTCGCGCGTGACGCTGACTGGGTGCTGGCCGACCTGCGGCGTGGCTGGTCGGGCGACGCCGCGAGCCAGGCCCCTGCGCCGCTGCTCATCCTGCGCGAAGACCTGAGCGTCGTCCGACATGCGCTCGACGTGTTCTCGTTCGAGCTCGACCGGCTCGCGGCGGCGTTGTCCGCGGCCGAGGAGCGACACGGCTGGTCCTGGCGCAAAGTCGCCGTGGTGTCGGCGGTGGTTGCCGTAACCGCGGGATCGGTCATCGTGACAGTCGGATCATTGGGTACGGCGTCGCCGGGTGCGGCAGCTGCCGAGACGGCCGTTGTGTCGGCAGCGGCCGGTGAGATGGCGGCAGCGTCGGTTGCCG
>JAVEDA010000396.1 GCA_030841195.1 Actinomycetota bacterium
GCGAGGACCGCCGGATCCCGTCCTTGTCGTCGTACGTCCGCTCCTTGAGCCGGCCGTGCACGATCACCGGCTGCCCCTTCTGCAGCGAGGCAGCCACGTTCTCGGCCGTGGCCCGCCAGCAGGACACCCCGTAGAACATCGTGTCGGCGTCCCGCCAGGCGCTCATGCCCCGGTCGTACCGGCGGACCGTGGACGCGAGCCGGAAGCCCGCCACGTGCGCCCCGGTCGACGTCACCCGCAACGACGGCTCGCTCGCCACGTGCCCCACGACCGTCACCACCGTCTCGTTCATCGCTGTCCGTCCCTTCGCGCGGCCTGGTGCCGCTTCGGTGACGACGATGCGCGACCAGGGCGCTCGACGACAGGTGCTGGCGGCGATCTGGGGACAGCCGGGCGAGATCGCCCCGCTGTGGACGACGCGCCGCGGAACAGCTTGCGCGCGGCCAGGTACCTGTTCGGCCGGCCCGGCGTCGACGTCACCCCCAGCCACCCGCCGGTTTCCGCGGGAACGGATGCGGGTTCGGGCGCTGGGTGACCGAACCCATATCCGATCCGGCCGGAACTGCGACGGATCATGAGACGGCACGCGGAGCGCACCCGGCGCGTCGTCTCAAGATCCACAACTGCTGCCGTCAGCCGGCCGACAGTGCCACCCGCCGGTTTCCGCGGGAACGGATGCGGGTTCGGGCGCTGGGTGACCGAACCCGTATCCGATCCGGCTGGAACCGCGGCCGATCTTGAGGCGGCGGGTGGGGTGCACCCGGCGCGTCGTCTCAAGATCCGCCGCAATTGCGGGTCGGTCAGCCGGTGCGAGCCCGCTCCAGCGCCAGCCGGGCGTGTGCGTGCCGGGCCAGCTCGGCCTCGACCGGGCCGAGCATCAGCTCGTCGGCGACCCTCTCGATCGCCGAGCGCAACCGTGACTCCGCGCGACGTCGGCGCGTGACGGCACCGCCTCGGACGAGGAGCCGGCCGGCCGCAGCGAGCAGCAGGCCGAGCAGCACCCCGCCGACGAGCAGCAGGGTCGGCACCGCGATGCCCGCGAGCTCCGGCGTCGGGGCGTCGGGAAGCCGCAGGTAGCTGCCGAACCCCAGCGCCAGCAGCCAGAGACCCCCGACGACGGCCGCCGCGGCGAGCAGCCACTGCACGGCGGCGCCGGCCCGCCACCAGAGCGGGACCCGGTCGATGCCCAGGTCGGTGCTCACCACCGCCTGGTCCAGCCGGTCGCGCACGTCGCCGGAGTGTCCGACGGCCGCGGCGCGCACCGCCCGTTGCCAGGGCGCCGGCAGGTCGGCGGCGACCGCGTCGCAGACATCGCGCACGGCGGTGTCGACCTGGGCACGCTGGACCGGCGTCGGCTCGGGCACCGACGAGCGCACCAGGGCAGCGTGCACCTCTCGCTTGGCATCGCCGGTGAGGTGCAGGCGGCGCAGTGGGTCCGGGCGCAGCCGTCGGACCCACCGAGTGGGCTGCCAGCCGAGCAGGCCGGAAGCACGCAGCTGCCACGACTCCTCGACCGCCGAGCCGATCACGGGCACACCGGCCGAGGTCGCGAGGGCGTCGACCAGCCGGCCACGCTCGGCCGAGGCGACGCCCGCGGGCTCCCCGGCGGACACCGTCCCGACCATGGCCTCGACGACCTCTTCGACGTCGGCCACCAACCGGTCGTTACGGGCCCGTCGCTTGGTCACCGCGTCGGCCAGCAGTCCACGCAGCGCGTCGATGCCGGCTCCGGTGCGCGCCGAGGTGGTGAGGACGGGCGACCGGCGCAAGCCGTCCTCGTCGATCAGCCGGCGCAGGTCGTCCGCGCACTCGGCCGCCGCGAACGGGTTCACCGTGTCCACCTGGTTGAGCACCACCACGGTCACCGACTCGTGGGCCGCCAGCCGCCGCAGGTAGCGCTCGTGCAGGAGCTTGTCGGCGTACTTCTGCGGGTCGACGACCCAGACGAGCAGGTCCACCAGCTCCACCAGCCGGTCCACCTCGTGCTGGTGCTCGACGACGGCCGAGTCGTGGTCTGGCAGGTCGAGGAGCACCAGCCCGTCGAGCTCGCTGGCCTCCTCCTCGCGCAGGCCCGGCCCGTGCCGCCAGGTGGTCTGCCGCCGGGGCACCCCGAGCCACTGCACCAGAGGCGCGGCGCCGTCCGAGCCCCAGACGCTCGCGAACGCCTTGGCGGTCGTCGGCCGCCGCACGCCGGCGGGCGAGATGTCAGCACCGGAGAGCACGTTGAACAGCGACGACTTGCCGCTGCCGGTGGAGCCGGCCAGCGCCACCACCGTGTGCTCGCCGGACAGCCGCAGCCGCTCCCCCGCTCGGGTCGACACCGCCCGGGCCCGGTCGAGCAGCGCCGGCGCGGCCCGGCCGTCCAGCGCCTCGACCGCCTCGTCCAGGGCGGCCAGCATCGCGGGCAGGTCGGCCCGCCGGTGCCGCCCGCGCAACCGCGGCAACGCCTTCATCTGGCGTCCTCGACGTCCTGGACGGCGGCCCGCAGGGCCGCGCCGGAACCGTCATGGACACCGACCGCCTCGAGTCGGTCGGTGAACCGGCGGCGCTCGCCCTCGAGCAGCAGCTCAACCCGCGCGTGCAGGTCACGCCGGGCTGTCTCCGCCAGCGAGCGGACCGCCTGGTCGCCGAGCACAGCCTCGAGGATCTTCTGGCTCAGCGCCGCCGCGCCACCGGCGACCGCGACCTCGCCACCCACCAGTCCTCCGGTGTGTGCGAACACCACGATCATCACCATCAGGCCCAGTGCGTTCACGCCGAAGGCAAGGTAGCGCGCGGTCGACCGTTTGCCCTGCCCCTGGTTGCGTACGAGCTCCACCACCCCGGACTGCCAGTCGCGAATTTCACTTGCGGTCGCGTCACCCAGCCCGGACGAGCTGCGGCGCAGGTCGTCGCCGCCGAGCAGCTGGGCGCCGGCCGGGTCACCGGCCCACGCCGCCCCCGCCTGCTCGGCCGCCGTGTCCGCGGCCGAGCGGACCAGCGCCTCCACCCCCGACTCGAGTGCCTCGGCCAGGGGCTCGCCCGGCTGCGGCTTTCCCTTGGCGGCGGCGGTCACCCGGTCGCGCAGCCGCGACACCTTCGACTCCAGGGCACGCATCAGCTCCCCGGTGCCAACGAACTCCTGCCAGCGGGCCAGCACCTCACCGCGCAGCAGGGAGCCGTCCCCGCTGGCCACGTCGACGAGCTCCAGGGCACCGTCGTACGCCGTGTCGACCTCCCGACGGAGGCGGACGGTGGCCTCGGCCTGCGCGTCGGCGGCGGCCGCGAGCACGAAGACCCTGGCCCCCAGGGAGCGCACCGCGCCGTCCAGGGTGTGCCGCACCACGGCGGCCCGCAGGGCGGAGTCCGAGGCGATGCTGTAGAGCCAGGTGCGCATCGGGTCGATGACGTCGGGGGGCAGCATCGCGTCGTACGCCGCCGTCTCGTGCACCACGAACAACGGAGCCTCGCCGAGCCCGTTCTCGGTCAGCATCGCAGCCAGGTGACCGCGCACCTCCTCGGTCGCCTCCGGCGTGACCCGGTCGAGCACCACCGCAACGGCGGTCCCCCGGGTGACCGCCTCGCGCAGGAAATCACAGGGCACCGCGTCGGCGTACCGGGCCGCTGTCGTGACGAACAGCCACATGTCCGCGGCCGCGAGCAGCTGGGTGGCCAGCTCACGGTTGCGGGTGACGACCGAGTCGATGTCCGGGGCGTCGAGGACCGCGAGCCCGGCCGGGATCCCCTCGCTCGGCACGAGCTGTAGAGCTGTCGGGTCGGTCGAGCTGGCCGTGGTCCGGCTGAGGCCGGGAAGCACCCGCTTCTCCTCGAACCAGTCGTTGTCGCCGGGGTGGTAGGCGAGCACCGCGGACCGGGTCGTCGGGCGCAGCACACCGGAGGCGCTGACCCGCTGGCCGACCAGGCTGTTCACCAGCGTCGACTTGCCGGCCCCGGTCGGCCCGCCCACCACCGCGAGCAGCGGCGCATCCAGCCGGCGCAGCCGCGGCAGGACGTAGTCGTCGAGCTGGTCGGCCACCTCGCGGCGCAGCCGGCGGGCCTGCTCGGCCCCGGCGACGGGCAGCGGCAGGCGCAGCTCGGTGACGTGCTCGCCCAGCCTTTCGAGGGCAGCGAGCAACGCCGCGGGTCCGGAGCCGGGGGCCACGGCACCAATCGTGGCGTAGCGCAGGGTCCCGTGTGGCACTTGCGACGATCTACGGCGCGGCGTGCAGGTGAGGTAGCGTCCGCCCGTCCGGCTCTTCGGGAGGAGCGACTCGTGCGTGCATCGATGCTCAGGTGGGCAGGTGTCGGCCTGGGGCTGGTCGCCCTTGCGAGCAGCGTCACCCCGGCAACCGCCGCCACGACGCCCTCAGCCGCGAGAGACCCGTACTTCCCGCGGCAGGGCAACGCCGGCTACGACGTGGCCCACTACGGCCTCACTCTGCGCTACGACCCGGGCACCCGTCACCTGACCGCGCGGGCAGCCATCACGGCGACCGCGACCACCCGGCTGCGGGCCTTCCACCTCGACTTCCGCCGCACCCTGCGGGTCTCGCGGGTGACCGTCGACGGGCACGGGGCGACGTTCACGCAACGAGGCACCCACGGCCATGACCTGGTGGTGACCCCGGCTGCTCCTGTGCGCAAGGGCGACCGGTTCCGCACCGTGGTGCGCTACGCCGGGCGACCGCAGGCCGTCACCGACCCGGACGGCTCGATCGACGGCTGGGTCGAGACGGAGGACGGCGCCTTCGTCGTGGGCGAGCCACAGGGTGCGCCCACCTGGTTCCCGTGCAACGACACGCCCCGCGACAAGGCGCGCTACGACTTCCGGGTGACCGTTCCGGCCGGCATCACCGCGATTGCGAACGGCGAGCTCGTCGGCCGCATCATCCGACACGGCGACTGGCGCACCTTCCGGTGGCACAGCGGCAAGCCGATGGCGACGTACCTGGCCACCGTGACCACCGGCGTCTTCCGCGTTCGCACCGGTACGACTCCGGGGGGCATCCTCTACTACATCGCCACCGACCCGAAGGTGACGGCCGCGAGCCGGGACGTCCTGCGCAAGGTGCCGGCGATGACCGACTACTTCGTCGGCCTGTTCGGCCCCTACCCGTTCGGCTCCACCGGGGCCGTCGTCGACCACGCCCCCAAGGTCGGCTACGCCCTGGAGAACCAGACCAAGCCGCTCTTCGACAGCCCGCCGGACGAGCTGACCGTGTCCCACGAGCTGGCGCACATGTGGTTCGGCGACTCGGTGACGCTCAAGCGCTGGCGGGACATCTGGGTCAACGAGGGGTTCGCGGAGTTCAGCGCCTGGATGTGGAGCGAGCACACCGGGCAGAAGAGCGCGCAGGCCTACTTCGACCGGTACTACGCGAAGAAGGCCGACAGCTGGGTGTTCAGCCCGCCCCCGGCCGACCCCGGCGGCCCCGCCGACATGTTCGACGGCTCCGTCTACGAACGCGGCGCGATGACCCTGCAGGCGCTGCGGGTCAAGCTCGGCGACGACACCTTCTTCCCGATGCTGCGGGCTTGGTACGCCGCCCACACGTACGGCAACGTCACGGTGCCCGAGTTCACCGCGTTCGCCTCGGCGTACGCCGGTCGCGACCTGTCCGCCTTCTTCCAGACCTGGCTGTACGACGCCGGGAAACCGACCACCTGGTGACCCTGGACATGTGACCATCTGGTCACCTATTCTCGGCTCGTGACCACCGACGAGGACGGCGTCTTCAAGGCACTCGCCGACCCGACGCGCCGCTTCCTGCTCGACCTGCTGTTCGCCCGGGACGGGCGCACGCTCACCGAGCTGGAGTCGGGACTGGAGATGACGCGGTTCGGGGTGATGAAGCACCTGCGTGTCCTGGCGGATGCCGGGCTCGTCGTCACCCGCCGGTCCGGCCGGGAGAAGCTGCACTTCCTCAACCCGGTCCCGATCCGGCTCGTCCACGACCGGTGGATCGACAAGTACACCGAGCGCCAGGTCAGCGCGCTCGCCGACCTCAAACGAGACCTGGAGACCGAGGCATGACCACGACGACCGACGACATAGCCCCAGCGATGACCACCACCCAGGTGCACCGCGTCTACATCAAGGCCGACGCCCAGAAGATCTGGGACGCCATCACCCAGCCGGAATGGACCGTCAGGTACGGCTACACCGGGGTCGTCGACTACGACCTGCGACCGGGCGGCAGGTTCGCCGTACATCCCACCGACGAGTTCAGGGCCGGGGCCGAGGCCTCCGGGCATCCCGGGCTGCCCGACACGATCATCGACGGCGAGGTGCTGGAGTGCGAGCCGCCGCACCGGCTGGTCACCACCTGGCGGATGCTGATGGACGCCGGCACCGCGGGCGAAGGCTTCACCCGACTCACCTATGAGATCAAGCAGCTCGGCGGGTTCTGCTCCCTCACCGTCGTGCACGAGCTCGAGGGCGCGCCGAAGCTCTACGAGATCCTGTCCGGGTCGCTGGAGGACCATGGCGCGGGCGGCGGCCACTCGTGGGTGCTCAGCGACCTCAAGTCCCTGCTGGAGACCGGGAGCGGCCTGGCCGGCTGACCGCCGGGAGCGCCCGTGCGGCCGCCGATGGCTCGCGATCGCTAGGCCGAACGGGTCAAGTTCGCCCGCCCGCGAGCCGACATCCCGGACATGATGTTCCGGGCGGGTGACGACCGGCAGCTCATGGCACGGGTCGCGGCGCTCGCCGCGCCCGCGGTCGCCGTGACGCTGCTCGCCACCATGCCGCTGGTCGGCTACACGATGCAGCAGGTCGGCGCCTGGGCCGCCGTCGTCGTGCCCGGCGTGGTTGGCGCCTCTGCGGCGGCGTGGTTCCTCCCGTGGCGGCGCTGGCCCGACCGGGCACTGCTGGCGGTCCCGCTGGGCGCCTGGGCCTGCCTGGCCGTGCTGGGCCTGGCCTCGCACGGTCAGGCGGCACCCTTCGCCGGCTACAGCGGTCTGCTGTTCCTGTTCATCGGCCTGACCCAGCGGCCCTGGACCTCGCTGCTCCTGCTGCCGGTCGCGGTGTCCGTCCACGTGGTGATGTACGGCGGTCCCACTGCCGAGCTGGCCGCCCGGCTGCCCATCTCCATCACCGTCTGGGTGGCCACCGCCGAGGTGATCGCCCGGTACCGGGTGCAGACCGGAGTGGAGTTCGCCGGGCTGGAGCGGCGCGCACACGTGGACCCACTGACCGGGTGCGGAAACCGCTACGACCTCTCCCGCATGCTCGCCGCCCTGCGCCCTGGCGACGCGGTGGTGCTGCTCGACCTGGACCACTTCAAGCGGCTGAACGACACGGCCGGGCACGCTGCCGGGGACGACGTGCTGCGCGAGACCGGCGCACTGCTGCGTCAGGTCGCACGGCGAGAGGACAGCGTCATCAGGTACGGCGGCGAGGAGTTCCTGGTGCTGCTTCCCGGCGCCGGCGAGGCGGGCGCGACCAGCTTCGACGCCCGCCTACGGGCAGCCTGGGCCGACGTCCAGCCGCACGTGACCTTCTCCACCGGCATCGCCGTGGTCGATGCCGCGACGACCGGCGGCGCGACGGCGGTCGCCCACGCCGACGAAGCCCTCTACGCCGCCAAGGCGGCCGGCCGGGCCCGGGCGACCTCGTGGCGAGCCGACTTGTTCGGTTCGACGCTCCAGCAGGCTGACCCAGGTGTCCCTGCCTTGCGTCGGTGAACCGTTACCGTTGAGCTCCCGCGCCCGTAGCTCAGCGGATAGAGCGACTGCCTTCTAAGCAGTTGGTCGCAGGTTCGATCCCTGCCGGGCGCGCTGCACACGCCGGCCGTCGGCCGGTGTCAGTCGGTCGTCTGGTCGAGCTGCCTCAGCTGTTCGAGGTTCTTGGCGATCCGGAGCTTCGCTTCCTGCTGGGCCCGGGTGGCGACGAGGAACTCCGCGGCCTCGAGCCGGACGGCCTCGGACTGGTGGCTGACCCGCAAGCCGTAGGCCTCGACGTCCTGCTCGTCAGGGTCGTGCTCGTCCATGGTCGCCTCCGGTCGCACCACCAGCGTGCTCCTGCTCTCCGCTGAGGGCAAACGACCTCGGCCGGTCCTGGTCACGGGTCGAGCGTCACGGGTCGAGCCGGGCCTGCTCCCGCATCCGCGCCATCACCCTGGCCAGCCGGCGCCGCGACGACTGCTGGACCTGCGACGGCATCAGGAAGTCGGCGGCCTCGAGCCGGACGGCCTCGGTCTCCCAGCCGACCCGGAGCCCGTACTCGACCGGTTCGACGTACGGGACGTCGCCGCTGCCGACCGGCGCCGCCACGTCGGCGACCGGCAGCTCCGGTTCGCGGTCGTGCTGGACCTCGAGCCGGTCCCTGCGGACCCGTGCGGTCATGTCGATCCCCCGATCGAAGTTGTGCAACTGCCCCCATGGTGCGCCTCGGCGGGCCTCGACTACCCCGACGCACCGTCACGAACAGGTAATATTTCGTCACACCCTGTAACGGCAGTCACATCCGCTCCGGTCCGGCCGCGAGCCGGCCCAGAACGGCGAGTGTCGGCGAGGGTGTCGGCGTACGACGGGGCCGTCGGTCCTGGCCGCCCTCTAGGGTGACCGCCATGACCGACCGCAACGACAAGATGGTCTGGATCGACTGCGAGATGACCGGCCTCGACCTGGGCAAGGACGCCCTGGTGGAGGTGGCGGCGCTGGTGACCGACGCCGAGCTCAACGTCCTCGGCGACGGAGTCGACGTCGTGATCAAGCCGCCGCAGGATTCCGTGGACCAGATGCTCGACGTCGTGCGGGACATGCACACGTCGTCCGGCCTGCTGACCGAGCTGGCAGCCGGCGTCACCCTCGAGGACGCGGAGGCGCAGGTCCTCGCGTACGTCCGCGAGCACGTGCCGCTCCCCCGGAAGGCGCCGCTCGCGGGCAACACCGTCTACGTCGACCGCGGCTTCATCAACCGGGACATGCCGACCCTCGACGAGCACCTGCACTACCGGCTGGTCGATGTGTCCTCGATCAAGGAGCTGGTCCGGCGCTGGTTCCCCCGCGTCTACTTCAACTCCCCGGCGAAGCACGGCGGTCACCGCGCGCTGGCTGACATCCGGGAGAGCATCGAGGAGCTCAAGTTCTACCGGCAGGCGGTCTTCGTGCCGCAGCCTGGGCCGGACTCCGACGCGGTCAAGGCACTCGCCGCCCAGTTCGTGCTGGCTCCGGACGCCTGACCACCGGTGGGCCGGGCGGGACCTGCGGTCCCTGTATGATTCACGCGCCGTGAGAGCGGTGCACGTGGTGGGTGTAGCTCAGCTGGTAGAGCACCTGGTTGTGGTCCAGGGGGCCGCGGGTTCAAGTCCCGTCACTCACCCCACGCTTGCTTGACGACTGGTCACCCGCGGTTGGGAGACGGGACATGGGGAGCGGCCGACGGCTCGGCGTCGGGTTGTTGCTCGTCGCGGTTGCGGCGCTGTCGCTGATCGGGTGCAGCGGCGACGACAAGCCGTCCCTGTCCGAGCAGCTGGCCCACTACACCGACTCGGGTGACGGCTGCCAGCAAGTCGTCTCCGCGATCTCCTACGCGGACACGTCTCTCAAGCCCGCCGGCCAGGAGCGGTACGTGACCTGGACCGACGAGGTGCGGAGCAAGATCTCGGCGGTCAGCGGCACCGTCGCCCTCGAGGTCAGGGACTTCCCGTCCAAGCGGGCGCTCGACCAGGCCCGACGGACCGCGCGGCTGGCCGACCGCACGGCCGCCGCCGGGGTGCCGACAGCGAAGCGGGTCCGGCTGCTGCAGGAGTACCGACGCGAGGCTGCCGAGATGGTGGTCGTCTGCGCGAGGCTGGTCGGCGACAGCTGAGTTGCCGGTACGCCGGGGTACAGCCTCCGTCGTACGAGATGCTCTGTGGCGAGCCCGTAGAGTCGAGGCGTGAGCCACCCCCACCCCGAGCTCGGCCCACCCCCCAGTCTTCCGAAGGGCGCGCTGCGTGTCGTCGCCCTCGGCGGCCTGGGCGAGGTCGGCCGCAACATGACGGTCTTCGAACACGCGGGGCGGCTGCTCGTCGTCGACTGCGGCGTGCTGTTCCCGGAGGAGACGCAGCCCGGCGTCGACGTGATCCTGCCGGACTTCACCTGGATCCGGGACCGGCTGGACAAGATCGAGGCCATCGTCCTCACCCACGGGCACGAGGACCACATCGGCGGCGTGCCCTACCTGCTGCGCGAGCGCGCCGACATCCCCGTGGTGGGCTCGAAGCTGACGCTGGCCTTCATCGCGGCCAAGCTCAAGGAGCACCGGATCACGCCGGTGACCCGCGAGGTGGCCGAAGGACAGCGGGAGCGGTTCGGGCCGTTCGACTGCGAGTTCGTCGCGGTCAACCACTCGATCCCGGACGGCCTGGCCGTTGCCATCCGCACCGCGGCGGGACTCGTGCTGCACACCGGCGACTTCAAGATGGACCAGTTCCCGCTGGACGACCGGATCACCGACCTGCGCGCCTTCGCGCGGCTCGGCGAGGAGGGTGTCGACCTCTTCCTCACCGACTCGACGAACGCCGAGGTGCCGGGCTTCACGACCTCCGAGCGCGAGCTGGCGCCGGCGATCCAGGAGGTCTTCCGGACCGCGCCGCGTCGCATCATCGTGTCCAGCTTCGCCAGTCACGTGCACCGCATCCAGCAGGTGCTCGACGCCGCGGACGACCACGGTCGCAAGGTCGCCTTCGTGGGCCGGTCGATGGTGCGCAACATGGGCATCGCCCGCGACCTCGGCTACCTGAAGATCCCGAAGGGTCTCGTGGTCGACCTCAAGGTGCTGGAGAAGCTCGCGGACGACAAGATCGTGCTGGTCTGCACCGGGTCGCAGGGCGAGCCGATGGCGGCGCTGTCCCGGATGGCCAACCGCGACCACATGATCCGCATCGGCAAGGGCGACACCGTGCTGCTCGCCAGCTCGCTGATCCCCGGCAACGAGAACGCCATCTACCGCGTCATCAACGCGCTCACCCGTTGGGGCGCCAATGTCGTGCACAAGGGCAACGCCAAGGTGCACGTGTCGGGCCACGCGAGCGCGGGCGAGCTCGTGTACTGCTACAACATCGTGCAGCCGTCCAACGTCATGCCGGTGCACGGCGAGTGGCGGCACCTGACCGCCAACGGAGCGCTCGCGGTGCGCACCGGTGTCCCGGTCGAGAACGTCGTGCTCGCCGAGGACGGCGTCGTCGTGGACCTGGTCGACGGCAAGGCCATCATCACCGGCAAGGTGCCCGCCGGCCTGGTCTACGTCGACGGCATGACGGTCGGCGGCGCCACCGAGGCCTCGCTGAAGGACCGGCGCACGCTGGCCGAAGAGGGCTTCATCACGGTCGTCCTGCTCGTCGACGCCGACACCGGTGCGCTGGCGGAGCCGCCGGACTTCCTGGCCCGCGGCTTCGTGCACGACGACTCCACCTTCGACGCCGTCGTGCCGCTGATCGAGAAGGCTCTGGCCAAGGCTGCCCAGGAGGGCATCGGCGAGCAGCACCAGCTCGAGCAGCTGGTGCATCGCACCGTGAGTCGGTGGGCCCGCGACGCCTACCGGCGCAGCCCGATCGTGCTGCCGATCATCATCGACGCCTGAGGCACGGCGGGAGGGTGTCGCCCGTCAGCCGGGCTGCACCGTCAGGTGGTGCGGGTCGGCCAGGTGCAGCTTCTTCGCGTGGTACATGGCCCGGTCGGCAGCCGCGAAGAGCAGCCGGGCCGAGCCGACCTGGCCCCGGGTGCTCGCGATCCCGCAGCTGACTCCGGCGGCGTGGGGCAGGTCTACTACCTCCGCCGCGAACCGGCGTACGGCGGCGTCGACGGCGGCGAGATCGGACGTCGGCACCAGCAG
>JAVEDA010000227.1 GCA_030841195.1 Actinomycetota bacterium
GGCGAGGGCGAGGAGGAGACCTTCACCTTCGTCGGCGAGCAGAAGGCGGCGCTGCCCGACGCGCCCCCCGTCGAGGAGACCGCGGCCACGCAGGAGTAGCACCAGGCGGTACGACGACGCAGGGGCGGCCCCACGGACGACAGTCCGGGCGCCGCCCCTCGTCGTACCCGGACCTGTTCGTCATGATCATTCGCGACGTTCGTTCACAACTCGCCGGGCTGACCACCGGCGAGTTGTCGCGGAACGTCGCGAACGATCATGTACGGCGGTCAGCGGCCGGGCTTGCGGCGACCGGCTCGGGCTTGGTTCACAACGACCTCACAGGTTCCTCGCATCGCTGTGCCAGCAGGCTCCGACAGCGTCGGGCCGTCCGGTTGACCGATGGGGTCCGCCGCCTGACTCGACGGAGCGGCGTGAAGCTACCCAGGCTCGTGAATCGGGGCACCCGTCGGTGGCTGGTCGGCGCCGTCGTGGTGGTGCTCCTCGCCGGCAGCACGGCTGCCTGGGCAGCCACCCGCAACGCCGGCGCCGCGACGAGCACGACCGTCCTCGCGACGGCGACGTCGTCGACGATCCGCCAGACCGTGTCGGCCACCGGCACCCTGGTGCCCGCCCGTCAGGCGGACCTCAGCTTCACCGTCAGCGGCACGGTGAGCAGCGTGCGCGTCAGCGTCGGCGACCACGTGCGCAAGGGGCAGGCACTGGCCACTGTCGGGTCGAGTGCGCTGCGCGCCGACCTGGCGGCGGCGCGGGCCGGCGTGACAGCCGCGGCCAGCCAGCTCAGCAGCGACCAGGCCGCTGCGGCGTCGGCGGCGCAGCTCACCTCCGACGAGGCCTCGCTGCAGTCGGCGAAGTCGGCCCGGGCCGGCGCCCGGGTGGCCCTGCGCAACGCGACCCTGCGCAGCACGGTGCGGGGCACCGTGGCCGCGCTCGACCTCACGGTCGGCGCCCAGGTCGGCGGGAGTTCGGGAGGGAACGGTGCCCAGGACTCGTCCGCGGCCGCGTCGAGCGCCCAGGTGACGGTCATCTCCACCGACGCCTTCGACGTGGACGCCTCGGTGGGCAGCAGCGACCTCGCGTCACTCAAGCAAGGGATGCAGGCGGAGATCACGCCGAGCGGCACGACCCAGACCCTGTTCGGCACCGTCAGCTCGGTCGGGCTGGTGGCCGAGTCCTCGACGTCGGGGTCGTCGACGTTCCCCGTGACGATCGCCGTCACCGGCAATGTCGCTGGTGTCTACGCCGGCTCCAGCGCCGACGTGTCGATCATCGTCAAGCAGGTACCGAACGTGCTGTCCGTGCCCACGGCTGCTGTCAGCTCGGCCGGCGGGAAGACCACGGTCACGGTGTCGACGAACGGCAAACAGGTGGTCACACCGGTCACCATCGGGCAGGTCTATGGCGCCCAGACCGAGATCACCAAGGGGCTCAAGGCCGGTCAGCAGGTCGTCGTGACGACGCTGCGTTTCCCGACCGGTACCGGCACGGCCGGGACCAATCGTCAACGGGGTACGGGCACCTTCCCCGGCGGCGGGTTCGGCGGAGGGCCACCCGGCGTCGCGCCGGGTGGCGGCCCGGTGACGGTGGAGGGCGGCGGATGACCGCGCCCGTCATCGCCTTGGAGGACGTGCGCAAGACCTATCGGACCGGTCCGCTCGAGGTCGCCGCGCTCGGCGGCGTCAGCTTGGAGATCGCCGACGGTGAGTACGTGGCCGTGATGGGTCCGTCGGGGTCCGGCAAGTCGACGCTGATGCACATCCTCGGCTGCTTGGACGTCCCGACCTCCGGCACCTACCGGCTCGCCGGCACCGACGTCAGCCGGATGGACGAGGTGGAGCTGGCTCACGTCCGCAACCAGCGGATCGGGTTCGTGTTCCAGCAGTTCAACCTGCTGCCCTCGCAGTCGGCCCTGCGCAACGTGGAGCTGCCGCTGTGCTACGCCGGTGTGTCCCGCCACGACCGCCGGGACCGCGCCATGGCCGCGCTGGAGCGGGTCGGGCTCGCCGACCGGGTCGACCACCGGCCCGGTGAGCTGTCCGGCGGTCAGCAGCAGCGGGTGGCGGTGGCTCGCGCGCTGGTCACCGACCCGGCACTGATCCTGGCCGACGAGCCCACCGGCAACCTCGACTCGCACTCGGCGGCCGACGTCCTCCGGCTGTTCGCCGAGCTGCACGACGCAGGGCGAACCGTGGTGCTCATCACGCACGAGCCGACAGTCGCGGCCGCGGCCGGGCGGGTGCTCCGGATCCGCGACGGGCTGCTTGAGCTGCCCGTGCCTGCGCTCAGCGTCGGATCGCCATGAGCTGGGCCGAGACCCTCCGCACCGGCCTCGAGGCGGTCCGCAGCCACCGCTTGCGCTCGGTGCTCACGATGCTCGGCATCCTCATCGGCATCGCCGCGGTCATCCTCACGGTGGGGCTGGGGCAGGGAGCCCAGGCGCAGGTCCGCAGCCAGATCGCGGCCCTGGGCAGCAACCTTCTGATCGTCTCGCCGGGCAGCGCCACCTCGACGTCCGGCGTCCGCGGTGGCTTCGGCTCGGCCCAGACCCTGACCACGGCCGACGCGCGCGCCCTGACGTCGGCGACCCTCGCACCGGACATCAAGGCCGTCGCGCCGGTGGTCAGCAGTGCGCAGACCCTGACGTCGGGGTCGACCACCTGGACCACCAGCGTGGAGGGAACGACCCC
>JAVEDA010000491.1 GCA_030841195.1 Actinomycetota bacterium
CAGCGTCGAGTGGCTGGTGATGGCCGAGGACCTGCCCGCGCCGGACAACCGGGTCACGGTCTCGGCATCGGGGGTGGTGACCACGGCCCGCGACGCGGTGGGGACCTCGACCCACCGGCGGCTGCACCGGCGGGCGAAGCGGTTGCTGCGGGACGCCGGCTACGACCTGGTCGCGACCCAGCACTTCGACATCAGCATGAACAGCCACCAGTGCGGCACCGTGGTCTGCGGCTCCGACCCCGCGACCAGCGTGCTCGACCCGTGGTGCCGGACCTGGGACGTCGAGAACCTGTGGGTGGTCGACGGCGGGTTCTTCCCGTCGTCGTCGGCGGTGAACCCGGCGCTCACGATCGCCGCGCAGGCGCTGCGGGTGGTGGCCGAGTCCGACCTGGCCGGCTGACTCGTCGCTGGCAGGCCGGCGGATGTCGGAGTATCTGTTGAGGTCCGCCCGGGCGAAGGAGTGCAGCTGCGATGAAGATCCTGGTCGGGGCGTGGCCCGGGTACGGGCATCTGCTGCCGATGGTCCCGTTGATCCGGGCCGCCCAGCGGGGCGGCCACGAGGTGGTCGTCACCTCGGGCAGCGACATGGCCGGGCTGGTCGAGAACCTCGGTGTCAGCGCGCACGCCTCCGGGCTGACGCTGGCGGAGTCCTACGCCCGCCTGCCCGATGGCGTGGTCGTCAGCCAGCTGCCGCCCGAGGAGCAGCCGCTGTTCGCGGCGCGGAACCTCTTCGGCGCCGGCGCGGTGGACCGGGCCCGGGACGTGCTGGACCTGGTGGACACGTGGCGACCGGACCTGGTGGTGCACGACACCCTGGAGCTGGGCTCGGCGACGGCCGCGGCAGTGCGCGGGATCCCGCAGGTCACCCACGGCTACGGACCGATGGTCCCGGGCACGACGTACTTCGCGGCGGCCATCGGGTCCGCGATCGCCGAGGGCGGGCTGCCGGACCCGGTCGCCGAGGTGCTGGCCGCGCCGTACCTGGACATCTGCCCGCCGAGCCTGAGCGGTTCCGAGCCGAACCCGTGGCCGTCGACGCACCCGTTGCGCCCGGACGCCGGGGAGGCCGACGCGGGGGCGTTGGACCGGCTGGACCTGGCGGCGCTGCCGCACCCGGACACGGTCTACGTCACCCTCGGCACCATCATGAACCAGGCACCCGGCGTGTTCCGCGCCGTGATCGAGGGATGTGCCCGCTGGCCGGTCAACCTGGTCGTGACCACCGGACCCGGCGTCGAGCCGGCGCAGCTCGGACCGCTGCCGCCCTCGGTGCGCACCGCCGAGTTCGTGCCGCAGGCGGCCGTGCTGCCCGTGTGCCGGGCCGTCGTCTCGCACGCCGGGGCGGGCACCATGCTGGGTGCCCTCTGCCACGGCCTGCCGCAGCTGTGCCTGCCGCAGGGCACCGACCAGCCGTTCAACACCGCAGCGCTGCTGCCCACCGGAGCCGCTCTCGCCCTGCAGCCGGCGGAGATCACCCCCGACGCGGTGGCCGAGGCCCTCGGCCGGCTGCTCGAGGACGCGTCCTTCCGGGACGCGGCGACCCGCGTGCGGGCCGAGATCGAGCAGATGCCTGCAGCCGACGTCGTCCTGGCCGAGATCCTGGCCCGGCTCGCGGCCTAGCCCGGCGGCCTCGCCGTTGCGGACGTTCCGCGTCCGGAACTGTGGCGCTTGCCGGCGTCACCTGCAGACGAACACACAATCCCCGGCCTACAGAGGTCAAGACGCCCTCGAACAGGCCCCATTGTGTGTCGGTCTGCAGGTCGGCGGTCATGCGAAGGCGGTCAGTCGGCGCCGACGTCGGCGGGCTCGCCGCCGGTGATGCGGAGCAGCTCGGCGTACGTCGTGGGGAAGACCGTGTGCGGGTGGCCGGCCGCGGCCCAGACCTCGTCGTAGCGCTCGAGCTCGGTGTCGACCAGGGTGCGCAGCGGCTCCGGGTGGGCGACCGGCGCGACCCCGCCGATGGCGAAGCCGGTGTGCTCCCGGACGAACTCGGGACTGGCGCGGTCGACCGAGGTGGCGCCGACGAGGGCGGCGACCTTTGCGGTGTCGACCCGGTGGCCGCCGGAAGCCATCACCAGCAGTGGGGCTCCGTCGGCGGCGAAGACCAGGGAGTTGGCGATCTGGGCGACCTCGATGCCGAGCAGGGCGGCGGCCTGGGCCGCGGTGCGGGCGGCGTCGTCGAGGGTCCGGACCTGCCCGCCGGCGCCGAGCTCGGCCAGCCGGGCGGTGACCCGGACCACGCTGGGATGGCTGTGCATCGCACCGAGATTAGCCCGGCTCGCGGAAAGGCTTGACGCGTTGTCCGAGGGTGGGGCTACTGTGGGACGTGTTCGAACACCTGTTCGATCACGGGTGGGACGCCCGGCGCCGTGGACTCGACCCCCGCGGTGCCGGGTGGCCCGGAAGGAGGCACCGATGAGCCGGCGGTACGACGATCCGGTCGAGGTGCGCCGCCGTGACGACGAGCCGGCCGAGTTCCTCTGGCGGGGCCGGTTCTACGCGGTCCGCGAGGTGCTCGCGCGCTGGGTCGAGACCGGTGCCTGGTGGCAGCGCCCCGAGGCCGCCGCCGGTGAGCGGGAGGTCTGGCGGGTGGAGGCCAGCCGGGGCCGCGACCACGGCGCCGGGATCTACGACCTGTGCTTCGACTGGACGGCGGGCGGCTGGACCCTGCTGCGCGCGCAGGACTGAGGTGGCCACGATGACGACTGAGACCCGCACCGACAGCCGCACCGAGGCGCTGGCGACCCTGCAGCGCCGGCCGCCGGTGGTGGCGGCCGCCCGCGACCTGCTCGGCACCGCCCGACACGACCTCGCCACCGCGATGGTGACCACGGTCGGCACCGAGCGCTACGCCGCGGCCCACCTCGCGGCGCTGCGCACCGCCGCCGCCGTGCTCGCGGTGCGCACCCGGCCGGCCGCCACCAAGCGGCCCCGCAACGTGTGGTCGATGCTGCCGCAGGTGGCGCCCGAGCTGACCGAGTGGGCGGCGTTCTTCGCCGCCGGCGCCGGCAAGCGGGCGGCGGCCGAGGCCGGCCTGTCCCGGGCGGTCACCCCGCGCGAGGCCGACGACCTGCTCCGCGACGCGCAGACCTTCCTGGCGCTGGTCGAGACCAC
>JAVEDA010000238.1 GCA_030841195.1 Actinomycetota bacterium
GCCGGACCGGGGTAGGCGCAGAGGGCGGGCGCACCGACGTACGGCCCGTCCAGGCGCTCGGGTCCGGCCGGGCCGGCGCGGTAGGCCGCCCAGTGCACCTCGCGGCGGCGGGCGTCGGTAACCACCCGGAAGTCGCCGGTCAGGCCCGAGCCCAGCGCGATCACGTCGAGGGTGCAGACCCCCAGCACCGGGATGCCGAGCACCGCGCCGAGCGTCCGGGCGGTGACCAGGCCGACCCGCAGACCGGTGAACGGGCCCGGGCCGGTGCCCACGGCGACCGCGGTGAGCGCGCGGCGGTCGAGGCCGGCGGCGGCGAGCACGTCGGCGATCGCCGGGGCCAGCAGCTCGCCGTGCCGGCGGGCGTCGACGGTGGTCCGCTCGGCCAGCACCTGGTCGCCGTCGGCGATCGCGACGGTGACCGCGGGGGTCGCGGTGTCGAGAGCGAGCAGCACGGTCGACGAGCCTAGGCGGTCCCCCGGCACCCGGTCGTGTCAGCTCAGCCGGCGGCGGGTCCACCAGAAGCAGAAGCCGGCGAGCAGGCCCGAAACAGCGAGGTACAGCGCCAGCTCGGCCCACTGCAGCGGCCAGAAGTTCCTCGCCGGCTGGTAGACCAGATGCTGCCGATAGCCCTCGGCATTCAGCCGCTGGAAGCAGGCGTCCATCGTGTCCGGGCCTTGGACTTTCACGGGCCCCTCCGTGGTCCCGGGGGCTGGTGGCGCCGGGAGGCAGGCTCCGAACCAGGAGGGCAGGTCGGTGGCCCGTCCGCTGGCATCGACTGTCTGGTTGGACAGCACCCAGTTGCCCACGCCGCCGGTGTTCACGGTCATCCGCAGCGGAGAGCCCGGGCCGGTGTCGCCGATCGAGATCCCGTCGAGCCGCTCCCGGTCGAACATGACGGTCTGCTCGGCTGTCGGCGCCAGGTGCGCGCGGATCCACGTCGGGACCGCTATCTGCACGAAGATGACCACCGCGAGGGTGACGGCCATCGCGGGCAGGGTCCGGCGGAACACGGCGCCCACGGTCGCGCCGAGCACGACCGCGAACACGGCGTACCCGACGGGCACGACGCCGCGCATCGCGAACGACACCGGCGTGAGCCGTGACGGCAGGCTGCCGTGGGTGCTGCTGAGCGCGGCGTCCAGCGGCTGCGACCACCAGGTCACCGCGAAGGTGAGCAGCCCGACCGCCGCAGCGGCGGCGAGAGCTGTCACGCCGAGCTTGGTGGCCAGCCACCGGGTGCGGGTGACTGACTGGGTCCATGCCAGCCGGTGGGTGCCGGCCTCGAGCTCGCGGGCGACCAGCGGTGCGCCCCAGAAGACGCCGATGATCACCGGTGCCACCGCCATGACGACGATACCGGTGTAGAAGAGGTGGCGGTCGTTCGCGGTGAGGTGGTCGAACACGTCGCGGTAGGTGGCAGCGATGTCGGCCAGTCGAGGACCGGTCGCGGCCAGCACAATTGCGAAGGCGACCGCGACGGCCGCTACGGCCGCGGCCTGGGCGCGGAACTGGCGCCAGGTCAGCCAGATCATCGGAGGACCTCCATCACGGGGCCGGGCGCAACGGCTCGGGTGCCTTCCATGTAGGCGAGTACCAGGTCCTCGAGGCCGAGGCGGCCCACCGTCCAGGACGGGTCCAGGACGGGTGCGTCGGTGCGCACGACGAGGGTGCTCTGCCGGTCGGTGTGGCTCGCCGAGACGACGTGCTGGCCAGCCGGCAGGGTGGCCGGCTCCCGCCGCGGCCCTGTGAGCCGCAGATGGCTCTCGAGCAGCGACTCGACGTCGCCCTCGACCCGGACCTGCGAGTCGACGAGGACCACGAGGTGGTCGCACACACGCTCCAGGTCGGAGACCACATGGCTGGACAGGAGAACGCTGACCTCGTGCTCGGCAACGGCCTCCATCAAGACCTGGAGGAACTCCCGGCGGGCCAGCGGGTCCAGGCTCGCGACCGGCTCGTCCAGGATGAGCAGCTCCGGTCGCTTGGCCAGGCCCAGGGTGAGCGCGAGCTGGGCCCGCTGGCCACCGGAGAGCCGGCCGGCCTTCTGGGCCGGGTCCAGGCCGAGCCGCTCCACCCGGGACCGCGCCACCGCGTCGTCCCAGCGTGGGTTGGTCCGGGCGCCCAGCCGCAGGTGGTCGGCGATGCTGAGACCCGGGTACGTCGGCGTGTCCTGGGCCACGAAGCCGACCTTGGCGAGCTGGGCCGCGTCGGCGGCGGGACGGCCGCCGCACACCTCGATGGTGCCTGCGGTCGGCGCGAGCAGCCCGACCGCCAGGCTGAGCAGGGTGGTCTTGCCGGCGCCGTTGGGGCCCACCAGGCCGGTCACGTGCCCGGCCGGGATCTTCAGGGTGCAGTCCGACAGCGCCCACCGGCGCCGGTACCGCTTGCCCAGGCCCTCGGCCCGCAGGACGGCGGTCACGCTATCTCCCGCTGTGCGTCGCGAAACGTGCTCGTGAACAGTGCGTCGATGCTCTCCTCGTCCAGGCCGGCGAGCCGGGCCTTGGCCAGCCAGCGGCGCAGGTCCCGGCGCAACGGCTCGTGGGCGGCCAGCGAGGCGTCGGTCAGCGTCCGGGTGACGAACGTCCCGATGCCCGGGCGGGCGGCGACCAGTCCCTCGCGCTCCAGCTCGCGGTAGGCCTTCAGCACCGTGTTCGGGTTGATCGCCAGCCGGGCCACCACGTCCTTGACCGTGGGGAGCTGGTCGCCCTCGCGCAGCAGCCCCAGTCGCAGCGCCTGCCGCACCTGCTGGACCACTTGGAGGTAGGGCGAGACGCCGGACCGGCCGTCCAGGGAGAACTCGATCACTGGGACTCCATTTATCTAGGTGACTAGCACATTAGACACCTAGGCAACGGCAGTCAACCCCCACAGCCCTCGACGCGCTCAGGGCAGCGAGACGTCGGCCCAGCGGCGGCCGACCGGGCGCAGCCGCACGGTCCGCGTCTCGTCGGCCGGGTCGCGGCCTCGGTGCAGGACGACCTCGAGCCGGTCCTCGGCGAGGCCCTCGACCTTGCCCTCGCCCCACTCGACAACCGTGACCGACTCGGACAGCGACG
>JAVEDA010000006.1 GCA_030841195.1 Actinomycetota bacterium
GAACCGGACCGCCGCGCCCGCAGGTGCGTCCGCCGTCGCGGCCAGCGTGTCGCCGCGTACCTCCTGGCCGGGCACCGGTGCGGTGAGCGCGGGTGCCGGGTTGTCGACGGTCACCGCGATGGTCGTCGGGCCTTCGCACTGGTCGACGACGCTGCAGTCGGCGGCGGTGACCGGCTGGCGGCCACCGAGGCCGTACGTCGAGAAGGTCGCGCTCGCGACACCGCCCGAGACCGCGACGTTCTGCACCAGGTCGCCCAGGCCGAGCCGCACCCGGGGAGCGGTGCTCGACGCGGAGACGGTGATGGCGCCGCTGACGACCGCGCCGTCCGCGGGTGCGGAGATCGCCGGCGTCGTCCCGGGGGGCAGGAAGGCCAGCGCGCGGTCGACGTGCAGCAGGCCGTGGGCGAAGCCGATCCGGGCGGCGTCGGCGCTGCCGACGAGCGCCTGCTGCAGTTCGACGGCGGTGCGACCGGGCCGGTAGGCGGCCAGCAGCGCCGCGGCGCCGGCCACCAGGGGAGCGGAGAACGACGTCCCGTCGGCCACCTCGTAGCCGCCGCCCGGCTCGGCCACGACGATCGAGCGGCCGGGAGCGGCCAGGTCGACCCACGAGCCGTAGCTGGAGAACGGCGCCCGGACGGCGCCGTTGCTGGACGTGGCACCGACGGCCAGCACGCCGGGGAGAGCCGCCGGGTACTGCTTGGCCGACGAGCCCTCGTTGCCTGCGGCGGCGACCACCAGCACGTCGTGCGCCTCGGCGTAGGCGACGGCGGCCTTCTCCAGCCGGTCGGAGGTCGGGCCGCCGAGGCTGAGGTTGACGACGTCGGCGCCGTGGTCGACCGCCCAGACGATGCCGGCAGCCAGGTCGTCGGTGAAGATCCGGCCGGTCACGTCGGCCACCTTGACGGCCAGCAGGCTGGTGTCACGCCCGGCGCCCGCGATGCCGACGCCGTTGCCGGTGGCGGCCGCAGCCACGCTCGCCGTGCCGGTGCCGTGGCCGACGACGTCGTGCACGTCGGTGCCGCCGGTGACGGCGTTGTGGGTGCCGACCACCTTGCCCGCGAGGTCGGGGTGGCGCACGTCGACGCCGGAGTCGACGATCGCGACCCGCACCGCCGGGCTGCCGGTCGCGCCGCGGTCCCAGGTGGCCGGCAGGCCGATCGCGGCGAGGTAGGTGCGCTGCTCGCCGAACTTGGGGTCGGCGGGTTCGTCGTCGAACCACCGGCGGTGCGCGACGCCGACCGACGTCACGTCCGCGCGGGCAGACAACCGGTTGCGCAGCCGGGTCGTGTCAGCCGCGGGTACCTCGAAGGACACCGAGTGCAGGGCCCGGACGTGCCCGGTCCGGGTCGCGCCGACAGCCTCCGCAGCGCGGGTGACGGCCGCTGCGGCGCCCGGCAACGTCCCGACCACCAGGCGCACGGTCGCCCGGCCCGGTTGCGCGGACGAGGCCGCGGCCGGGCCGCCGGTGGCGGGCAGGACCGCGAGCGCGAGCAGCGCGGCGAGCAGCGTGCAGACAGCGGCCCGGGCGGGTCTGGTCGCGGGCATGTAGTCCCCAAGTGATGGCGGTGCGAGTCGAGAGTCGAGATCAGGCCCGATAAGTATCGGCCACGATCGGCCGGATGGTGTCTTTGGCCCGGTTTGCCGCGCCGGCGGGTCGACCGCTGCGGTCAGCTGATCACGCGGTCGGTGCCGGACACGACGTGCAGCACCGGCAGCGCCAGCTCGTCGCGCAGGCGCGAGGCCCAGTCGCGGTGCAGAGCCTCCTTCACCAGGTGCGGCGGGGTCACCACGATGATCTCGTCGGCGTCGTCGAGCCCGGCCGCCTCGACGGCGGCGGGGACCGGGTTGGATCCGGTCACCGAGCCGTGCGCCGGGATCCCCGCGGCGGCGAGCAGGTCGACCGAGGCGTTGACCGCGTGCATGGCCTCCTGCTCCGCTTCCTGCGGCGTCTGGTCGTCATCGTCGTCCAGGGCGTCCCGGAGCTGGCCGAGCGCGATCTCGTCCAGCGCATCGATCAGCCGGTGGTGCTCGGCGTCGGCCGGGACGAGCAGGTGGATGCTGATCTCTTCGGTGCCGTGCAGCTGGGCGATGCGTTGGACGTCGTGCTCGCGCAAGGTCGTCTCGGTGAGCAGCAGGATCGTGTACACGAGGGCCCTTCGGGTCGTACGGCGGTCGGCGGCGCGGTCCTGGCCGGACGCTGCGGAGGCTAGGCGCCCAGGATCTCGGCCAGGTCGAAGCGTACGGGGCGCTCGATCTGCTCGTAGGTGCAGGACTTCGGGTCGCGGTCCGGGCGCCAGCGCTTCCAGTGGGCGGTGTGCCGGAACCGGGTGCCCTCCATGTGGTCGAACTTCACCTCGACCACGAGGTCGGGTCGCAGTGGCACCCAGGACAGGTCCTTGCTGGCGTTCCAGCGGCTGACGGCACCCGGCAGCCGGCTCTTCTCGTGCGCCTCCGCCTCGGCCCAGGCGGCCCAGGGGTGGCCGGACACGTCGTCCACGGCGTACGGCTTGAGCTCGTCGACGAGCTCGGCCCGCCGTTTCATGGTGAAGGACGCCGAGACCCCGACGTGCTGCAGGTGTCCGTCGTCGTCGTAGAGGCCGAGCAGCAGCGAGCCCACCACCCCGCCGGACTTGTGCCAGCGGTAGCCCGCCACGACGCAGTCGGCCGTGCGCTCGTGCTTGATCTTGGCCATGGCCCGGACGTCGGGCTGGTAGGCGCCGGTGGTCGGCTTGGCCATCACGCCGTCGAGCCCCGCGCCTTCGAACACCTCGAACCACTGCTGCGCGACGGCCGGGTCGTCGGTCGAGGGGGTCATGTACACGGGGTTGTCGGCCAGCGACATGACCTGCTCGAGACGGGCGC
>JAVEDA010000242.1 GCA_030841195.1 Actinomycetota bacterium
CCAGCCCGCCGAGCCTCCCGCCGGCCCGGCTCCAGTCCCGCTCACCGAGCCCCGCGACGGGGTCCCGGCCCCGCTCGTGGCCGCAGCCGACCTGGCCCACGTGGTCGAGGGGCTCGCCGCCGGCTCCGGGCCGGTGGCGATCGACGCCGAGCGGGCGTCGGGCTACCGCTACGGCCAGGCTGCCTACCTGGTGCAGCTGCGCCGGGCCGACATCGGCACCGTGCTGATCGACCCGCGCGAGCTGCCCGACCTGGCCGCCCTCGGCGCGGCCATCGGGTCCGACGAGTGGGTCCTGCACGCCGCGTCCCAGGACCTGCCCTGCCTGGCCGAGCTGGGCCTGCGGCCGGAGCGGGTCTTCGACACCGAGCTGGCCGGCCGGCTGCTCGGTTACGCCCGGGTCGGGCTGGGGGCGATCGTCGAGGAGGTCCTCGGGCTCAGCCTGGAGAAGGGGCACTCGGCCGCCGACTGGTCGACCCGCCCGCTGCCGGAGCCCTGGCTGCGCTACGCGGCCCTCGACGTCGAGGTCCTGGTCGAGCTGCGGGACGTGCTCGCCGCCCAGCTGGACGAGCAGGGCAAGCGCGACTGGGCCGAGCAGGAGTTCGCCGCCATCGTGGCAGCGCCGCCGACGCCACCACGGGTCGACCCCTGGCGGCGCACCTCCGGGCTGCACCGGGTGCGCAAGCGCCGCCAGCTCGCCGTGGTGCGCTCGCTCTGGGAGCGCCGCGACGAGGTGGCCCGGCGGCGCGACATCGCCCCCGGCCGGGTGCTGCCGGACTCCGCGATCGTGGCGGCCGCGCTGGCGGCGCCGCGCACCGAGGAGGACCTGGTCGCACTCCCCGTCTGGGGCGGCCGCTCGATGCGCCGGCAGACCGCCACCTGGCTGCCGGCCATCGAGGCAGCCCTCGCGCTGCCGGACGACCAGCTCCCCGAGCCCAAGACGCCGCACGAGGGACCGCCGCCGGCCCGGTCGTGGGGCGACCGCGAGCCCGCCGCAGCCGCCCGGCTGGCGGCCGCCCGGGCCGCGGTAGGAGCGGTGGCCGAGGAGCACCGGCTGCCGGTCGAGAACCTGCTCTCGCCGGACACCGTCCGGCGGCTGGCCTGGGACCCGCCGCCGGACGCCGACGCCGAGGTCGTGGCCGGGTTCCTGCGGGCGCACGGCGCCCGCGACTGGCAGGTCGGACTGACCGCCGAGGTGCTCGCCACCGCGCTGGTGCCGGCGGCCGCGGACCCGTCCTGACAGGTCGCTGTCCGGTATTAGGCAAGGCTCGTGTTGCGTTACTCGCCCCCGGTCTGCTTAGGTAAGGATTGCCTTACCTGACCAGTCGAAGGGACGTCTCGGTGCTCGCGAACTACCTGATCGGCCTGCGCGAGGGGCTCGAGGCCACGCTCGTCGTGAGCATCCTGGTCGCCTACCTGGTCAAGGCCGGGCACCGGGACCGGCTGCGGCCGATCTGGCTCGGGGTCGCCGGCGCCATCGCGCTGTCTCTCGCGTTCGGTGCCCTGCTCACCTTCACCTCGAACAACCTCAGCTTCGAGGCCCAGGAGCGCTTCGGCGGCCTGATGTCGATCGTCGCGGTGGTCTTCGTGACCTGGATGATCTTCTGGATGCGCCGCACCGCGCGGTTCCTCAAGACCGAGCTGCAGGGCAAGCTCGACGCCGCCCTGCTGATGGGCACCTTCGCGTTGACCGTCACCGCGTTCATCGCGGTCGCCCGCGAAGGGCTCGAGACCTCGCTCTTCATCTGGGCCGCCGCCCAGTCCGCCGGCAGCGGCGCCAGCCCGATCGTGGGGGCCACTCTCGGCATCGCGACCGCCGTGGTGCTCGGCTACCTGCTGTACAGGCGAGCAGTCACCATCAACCTGGCCAAGTTCTTCACCTGGACCGGCGCCGGTCTGATCATCGTGGCCGGCGGGGTGCTCGCGTACGGCGTGCACGACCTGCAGGAGGCCGGCGACCTGCCCGGCCTGAACAACCTCGCCTTCGACGTCTCCAGCGCGGTCCCGCCGGACAGCTGGTACGGCACCTTGCTCAAGGGCACCCTGAACTTCAGCCCCGAGACCACCTGGCTGCAGGCGGTGGCCTGGCTGCTCTACGTCGTCCCGGTGATGTACCTGTTCTTCCGCCCGGCCCGGAAGTCGGCGACACCGCCGGTGCCTACCGAGCCGGCCCCGGTCGAGCCGGCCCGGACCCCCTGACCCGCATCTCCCACCCGCGAAGCACCCTCGGAGCTCCCGCATGCCCTGGTTCGCCCTGCCACGCCCATTCCTGCTCGCCGCGCCGCTGCTGCTCGCGGCCGGGTTGACCGCCTGCGGCGGTGACTCGGACTCGGCCGGCTCCGGCACCGACGTCGAGGTCACCGCCGGCGACGACTCCTGCAAGCTGTCGGAGACCGAGCTGCCCGCCGGCGGCACCACGTTCGCGGTGACCAACGACGGCTCCAAGGTCACCGAGGTCTACGTCTACGCGAAGTCCGGCGACGCGTTCACCAAGGTAATCAGCGAGGTCGAGAACATCGGGCCGGGCACCAGCCGGGACCTGG
>JAVEDA010000090.1 GCA_030841195.1 Actinomycetota bacterium
TCGGGCACGGTCAGACCGCCGACCATACGCAGCGTGAGCGCCACGCGGGTCTCCGTCGCGAGCGCCGGGTGACAGCAGGTGAAGATCAGCCGGAGCCGCTCGTCGTCCACGCCGCCCCAGGAGACGCGGGGGACGTCGTCGTACATCATCTGCGCCTGCCTCTGCTTGTCGTCCCGCTTGTTCTCGCGCCGGATCCGGTCGATGGCCCTGCGGCTGGCGGTGGTGGTCAGCCCGGCGCCGGGGTTGGGGGGTACGCCGTCGGCCGGCCACCGCTCGACGGCTACAGCGAACGCCTCGGCGGCCGCCTCCTCGGCGATGTCGAGGTCACCGAAACGCCTGGTCAAACCGGCGACCACCCGTGCCCACTCCTCGTGGTGGGCCCGGGTGATCGCGTCCTGGACGTCGACCACGCTCACAGGAACGGCCGCACCTCGATCTTGCGGTTGCAGGCCTTCGATCCCTCGGCGGCGAGCTTGAGCGCCACGTCCAGGTCGGGGGCCTCGATGATCCAGAAGCCGGCGAGGTACTCCTTCGACTCCACGAAGGGCCCGTCGGTGAACACCGCCTCGTCACCCCTGTTGTCAATGACGGTGGCCGGGTCGGGCGACCCTAGGCCGCCGGCGAAGACCCAGTAGCCCTCGTCCCGGAGCCGGTCGTTGAACACGTCGATGGCAGCGTCCTCGGTCGGGGTAGCCGGGCCGGTGCCGTCGTCGATCACGGAAACCAGGTACTGCATCTCGGATCATCTCCTGTGGTTCGGGGCGCCCATGGTGGACGGCCGCACACCCCTGCTACGAACACCGCCACCCCGATCCGACACCACCTTAGGAACTTCTTCAAAGACTCCCGGGTACGCCGGTTGTGAGCAATCCGACAGCGAGACGGTTTCGGGGCACGCGGGTTCAAGAACCTAGAAGTCCTCGGCCCAGACGTGGCCGGCCAGTGCCTGCTGCGGGAGCTCGTCCTCGCCAGGACGGAACTGGAGCCGGTCAGCAGGCCGCCGGCGGGAAGTTTCAGCTGCCGAACCGGTCGCTGAGTACCCGGATGATCGGCCAGGCGCCTTCGGACCAGTTCGAGATGACGGTGTAGGTGATCAAGGACGTGGGCAGGTGCAGGCTCGCGAACGAAACGCCAGCGTCGTGCCCCTCGAGGAAGACCCCGTCGCCCGTCGCGTCGAGGTGGAACCCGAAGCCGTAGCGCCTGGACTCCTCCGGCCAGTCGCTGCGCGGTCGCACCATCTCGGCGAGCCGCCCCGGCGAGACGATCCGTCCGGCGAACAGAGCGTCCCAGAAGGCGCTGAGGTCGGCAGCAGTCGAGTAGATGCCGCCGTCGCCGTTGCCGCGCACCGGGAGATGGAACACGTTCGTCCTCAGGCCGTCCCGGGACAGGTAGCCCAGGGCAGCGCGTCCTGGAAGCTCGTCGGAGCGCAGGAACGCGGTGTCGATCATGCCCGCAGGCTCGCAGACGAGGGTGCGCACCAGGTCGTGGAACTCCACCCCAGTCGCCCGCTCGGCCACCAGCGCGAGCAGCACGTAGCCGGCGTTGTTGTAGGCGAACCGCTCGCCGGTGGGGAACACAGTGTCGTGTCCGTCCAGCACTGGTAGGAACTGCTCGGTCGTCGCGAGCTCGTGCACCGGCACGTGCATCACGTAGTCGCTTACGTCGTCGACGGCGTCCTCGTCGAGGTAGTCGCCGATCCCGGACCGATGTGCCAGCAGGTGCTCGATCGTCACGTCGTCGGCGATCAGGGGCAGGTCTTCGCCAAGCAGCGAACGAGCGGTTGTGCCGAGCTCGAGCGTTCCTCGCTCGACCAGACTCATCACCGCTAGCGCGGTCAGAGTCTTCGTCCCACTGGCTATCGCGAACACGGTCTCCACTGTGTTAGGGACCTCGTGGGCGCGGTCAGCGAGCCCGTAGGCCGTGCAGAACTCCATGGCGCGCAAGCGGTCGACACGGACCACGCCGGAGAATCCCGACTGCTCCGCCGCCCGGTCCACCGCGCCCTGGACTGACTGCACCGCGTTGAAACTACCCGCTTCGGAGGAGAACCGGACAGGACCCTCGCCTGCCCCCGGAGATCGGAGCTACTCTGCGCCGGTGACGGACGATGACGCGAAGCGCGGGTTGCACCGCTACCTGCGCCAGGCCAGGGAAGCGATGGTCTGGAAACTTAACGGGTTGTCGGAGTACGACGTTCGCCGGCCGCTGACACCTACCGGCACCAATCTGCTCGGGTTGGTGAAGCACTTGTCCATCGTTGAGGCCTGGTACTTCGGCAAGACGTTCGACCGGCCGTTCGCCGAGGACCTGCCGTGGTGGGACGAGGGCGCCGAGGAGCAGATCGACATGTGGGTCACAGCTGCCGAGACCCGTGCTGAGATCGTCGACCGCTACCGACGGGTCTGGCTGCATGCGGACGTGACCATCAACGACCTGCCGGCAGACGCACCTGGCCAGGTCCCGTGGTGGCCTCGCCCGGACGTCACCCTGCACACGATGCTTGTGCACGTGCTGGCCGAGACGAACCGGCACGCCGGCCATGCTGACATCCTCCGTGAGCAGCTCGACGGGTCGGTGGGTATGCGATCGGACGACTCGAACGTCGCCGAGCACGGTGCGGCATGGTGGGACGACCTGCGAGGCCGCATCGAAGAGGCGGCACAGTCAGCTCGATCATGACGTCCCGCCCGGACGGCAGAACACCTGCCATACCGAGATGAGTTCTCGGCCGGGGACCGGTCTACCCGGCAGGACCCGACGGAGGAGCAACCATGGGCAAGGTCATCGCATCCATCACGACCTCGGTCGACGGCTACGTCACCGGCCCCGAGGACGGCCCGGAGTACGGGCTCGGCAAGGGCGGGGAACGGCTGCACTACTGGGTGATGGGCGGCCCGTGGACCTACGACGGCGGCCACGAGTTCGCCATGCACGGTCCCGACAAGGAGTTCTACGACGAGCTGGTCTCGACGATCGCGTCCGGCATCGTCGGCCGCGGCATGTACGACGCGGCGGGAGCCTGGGGAGGGACCAATCCGTTTCCCGGGCCATTGTTCGTGCTGACCCATCGGACCGAGGACCAGCCGGCCCCGGAGGCAGGCTTCACGTTCGTCTCCGGCCTCGACGACGCACTGGCGCAGGCGCGCGGCGCCGCCGGCTCCGGCGACGTGTCGGTCGGCGGCGGTGCCGAAGTGATCCGGGAGGCGCTGGCGGCCGGGCAAGTCGACGAGCTCGTCATCTCGACGGCACCGGTGATCCTCGGCGCGGGCAAGCGGCTCTTCGACGGGTTCGACCGGGACGTCGACCTCGAGGTGGGCAAGGTCTACAGCTCGCCATACGCCACGCATGTGCGGTACGTCGTCGTGAAGTAGCTAGCCCGCCGTCGCCAGCACCGCCCCGAAGGTGAACCCGACTAACAGATGAGGCTGGCTGCCCGAACGGACCTACCTACGTGCGGACCGCGCTGGCCCTGCTGACCTCCGGCGTCGCGGTGGCCGGCGCCCTGTCGGATGCCGCAGGACACCGCCGACAAGCAGATCACCGCGTCGTTCCTCTACACCGGCAGCCGAACCACTTCGGGCGCGCCGGGTTCAGCTACTCCCGCCCGAAGGGCAAGAACCACTGCGTGATGAGTACGACGGTCCCGCCAGCCTGGTAGCGGTCGCAGCTAGTCGACCGCTGCGACGGCGGCCAGGTCGTCGCGGCCATGGCCGGCGGCAACCGCCCGTTGCAGTCGCTCCTCGACCGCACGAATGAGCGGCGGTTGCCGGCCTTCCGCCTGTTCGGCGAGCCGGATGTCCTTGAGCGCGAGCTCGACCGGGAACCCCGGCGGGTAGTCGTGATTGGTCATCAGCCGTGCCTTTTGCAGGGCGTAGGGCATGGCCAGCGGACCGTCGCCGATCACGTCGAGCAGGGACTGGGGCGGGATCCCGAGCCGGTCTGCGGCGGCGAGTGCGTCGGCCATCGCCACCGTCACCGCCGTCATCCAGGTGTTGACAACGAGCTTCAGCCGGCTGGCCTCCTGGCGAAGGCCGACAACGAGAACCCGCTCGCCGAGTGCGTCCAGCACCGGTCGCGCTATCTCGACCGCATCGGGCGGGCCGGAGACGAGCCAGCTCAGCTTCCCGGTCCGGGCAGGTTCGGTGCTGCCGGACACGGGCGCATCGACCATCGGCTGGCCGTTGGCGTCGGCGAGGGTGCGCAGGGTGTCTGCCCACTCGGCGCCGACCGTTGATGCCTGAACCCAGATCGCGCCGGCCGGCATCGCCGCGAGCATCGGTTCCGCGACGGCCTTCACGGCCTCGCCGTTCGTCACCATCGTGATGACGACCCCTGCGTCGTCAGCGGCTGCGGCGACCCCGTCGGCGACGGTGACGCCGAGGTCGACGAGACCGGCCGCCTGCCCAGGGTTGCGGTCCCAGACCGTCACCTCATGGCCGGTCTCTGCGAGGCGCGCCGCCATGCCTGATCCCATCCGCCCGGCCCCGAGAATGGTCACCTTCATCGTCGTCCTCCTTGCTCCTTGTCCTGGCTTTCAGATCCTGTCGAGGTCATGCGGCCACCCGCCAAGCGCCCGGATGGCGGGTCGTACTGAATGCGGCCACCGTGACGACCGCGAGGACGGCAGTGGCAACGGCGAGCTCGGCGGTCGTGTCGACCTGCAGGACGAGGACCGCCCCGATGAGCGCGCCGAGGAACATCGTCGCGACGGCGAGTACCCGCCGAGAGAAGGCCGGGCTCGCCTTCCCGGCACGGATGTCGGCGGCGATCCCGGCTGCCGACACGAAGGCCAGCTCACTGCCCGAGCCGACCGCGAGGAGGCGAGCGAGAAGCCAGCCGCGCCGGCCAACGCGAACGCAACGAAGACCACGTTGCCGGTCATGCTGGCGACGAACACCCGACCGAGCCCAAGGATGCTGACCGCGTCGACGAGACCCGGGAAGAGCGTCAGGCCGATCAGCAGGGCGGGCAGCGGTCCGTCCACCGCAGTCGTCGTTGCGGTTGTCGCACGCTCGGTGGCGGTCATCTGCAGCTCCTCGACTCCTCTCGCCATCCTGCGCCCGGAAGGATTGAACCGTCCAACAGAGGAATCCGATCGCAGTAAGTGGTCGAGGCCGGGCTCGGTGTAGCGCTCATCGCCGAAGCACTCACGACCGGGCGACCTCAGATACAGACAGCGCGGCTGAGCGGGTCACAGACTGTCTGGACGATCAGCGCAGTCGCCAGCGCTCCCGAACCGAGCAACCCCGCGGCACGGGAGCTGTGGCGGCTCATCACGAGCAACTCGGTCCGAGCTTCGACTGCTCAGACCGTGCGGCCGGCGAAGGCAGCGATCCGGGAGTAGGCGTCGGCGTCGTCCGGCGCCCGCCTCT
>JAVEDA010000098.1 GCA_030841195.1 Actinomycetota bacterium
CCGGATTGTCCTGGTGCTGCAGGAGGTACGGCGAGGTGCTGGCAGCGAGTCGGTTGGGCACCGGCCCATCCTGCCCCGCTACCCCCAGTGCATGTCACGCGTAGGTCAAGGCACGGTTCGGACGATCAAGTCGGGCGTCCACCGGCCGATAGGAAACGGAACGCCTGACCGGGGTTGGGCTCTCAGAGGGGTGACGCGGATGGCAGGGACGGGTCCGGCGGCACGGCGCAACGTCGCGCTGGTCGGCGGCACGGTGCTGCTCGTCGTCGCCGCCTACCTGGCGCTTCCGTCCGACCCGGCCCGCGCCGCCATCTGGGCCCTCGCGGGGATCGCCGCGGCCGTCGTCGTCCTGCTGCACACCGCCCGGGCGGACGACAGCCTTCCCGGCTGGCTGCTGGCCGCCGGCATCTCGCTGCTCACGGTCGGGCAGGCAGTCACCCTGGTCGGCTCCGAGTCGCCCTCGTACGCCGACGTGCCCCGGCTGCTCGCTTACCCCGTCCTGGCCGCCGCCGTCACCGCCTTCCAGCGGGACCGGATCAAGCAGGACCGCGACAGCCTGCTGGACGCCCTGGTCGTCACCGTGGCCGCCGCCCAGATCGGCTGGCTGGTGCTGATCGACCCCCTGGTGACCTCTGCCTCGGCCATGACGACCCTCACGACCGGCGCCTACCTGGCCGGGCACCTGCTCGTGCTCGCGGTCGCGGCCCGGCTCGGCTTCGCCGTGGTCGGCTCCAACGACGGGTCCGCCCGGTTGCTGCTGGCCGGCCTCGGGACCGGCCTGGCGGCGGGCATCGCGGCCGAGGTGGCCGACCGGCCTGAGCTGGCCGCCGGCTGGTTCGCCGCCCTGGCCCTGCTCGTCCTGGCCGTCCAGCACCCCTCGATGGCACACCCGACACCGGTGACCGGGACCGACCGGCTGGCCAGCGTGTGGCGCTTCGTCGTGCTCCTGGGACTCGCCTGCCTCGTCTCACCCGTGCTGGTCGTGACCAACTCGGTCGGCAACGGCGTGGCCAAGGCGGCCGTCATCCTGGGCGGCGCCGCCATGCTGTTCACCCTCGCCCTGCTGCGCATCGTCAGCCTGCTCGGGCGGCTGCGCCGCACCCTGCGCCGCGAGCACGTGCTCCGCACCGCGACGGGGGAGCTGGTCGGTGCGGCGGACCGCGGCGGCGTACGGGACTCCGCCCTGCGCGCCGCCGTGGAGCTGCTGGACCAGCCGGGCAGCCGCTCCTGGCGGATCGACGGCGACCCGGGCGGGACAGTCGCCCAGGCCGCCGAGAACGCGGACCTCGCCACCTTCCTCGACGCCGCCGAGCTGGCGTTGTTTCCCGAGGAGTTCGGCTTCGGGGTCCTGCCCGGCCCCTCGATCCTGCACGGCACGCTCGGCGTCCCGGCCGCCTCGACCCTGGTCCTCGTCGGGCTGCCGCCGCGCGGCGCCGCCCGGGAGGGCGCGGTGATCGCCGTCGAGCACGCGCCGTCGCCGAGGACGGTGGCGGCCCTCGAGTCGCTGGCGTCCACCATGCACCTGGCGATCGACCGCCTCGACGTCGGCGAGATCATGGTCGAGCGCCGCAGCGAGCGACGCCTGCGGCTGATGCTGCGCTACGCCTCGGACGTGATCTGCATCCTCGACCACGACCTGACCATCGTTCACGTGACGCCGGCAGTGGAGCCCATCGTCGGGCTCCCGGCGCCGGAGCTGCTCGGCATGAGCTGGCTCGACGTCGTCACCGACGACGACCGCGACTCGGCCCGCGACCTGGTGAGCCTCGCGCAGGGCGGCCGGCCGGCTCGGGGCGAGGTCCGGCTGAACAGCGAGGACGGTCACACCCGGATCGTGGACGCCGTCGTCACCGAGGTCATCGACGAGGACCTGATGGGGTTCGTCGTCACCTGCCACGACATCACCGAGCGCCACGAGCTGGAGCAGCAGCTCACCCACCAGGCCTTCCACGACGCCCTGACGGGGCTGGCGAACCGCGCCCTGTTCCGGGACCGGCTCGGGCACGCGATGGCCCGGGCCCGCGGCGCCGGCGGCTACGGGGTGCTCTTCGTCGACCTGGACGACTTCAAGACGGTGAACGACAGCCTCGGTCACGCCGCGGGTGACGACCTCCTGCGGGAGATGACCGGCCGGTTGCGGACCTGCCTGCGCGACGGCGACACGGCCGCCCGCCTCGGCGGTGACGAGTTCGCGATCCTGCTCGAGGACGTCGAGGACGACGAGCACTGCATCGAGATCGCGCGCCGGCTGCTGGAGGCGCTGGCCGTGCCGTTCCAGATCGGCGAGAACGAGGTCACCACCGGAGCCAGCATCGGCATCGCGGTCGGGAAGTCCGGCCCGGCCACGCCCGAGGACCTGATGCGCAACGCCGACCTGGCCCTCTACGACGCCAAGAACGCCGGGAAGAACCGGTACGCCGTGTTCGCGCCCACCATGCACGAGGCGGCGCTGGCCCGGCTCTCGCTCACCAGCGACCTGCGGCATGCCCTCGAGCGCAACGAGCTGGTGGTGCACTACCAACCGCTGGTCGACCTGGAGTCCGCCAAGATCATCGGCCTCGAGGCGCTGGTTCGCTGGAACCACCCCGAGCTCGGCATGCTGCAGCCCGGCCAGTTCATCGCCCTGGCCGAGGAGACCGGGCTGATCGTCCCGCTCGGCCGGATGGTCCTGCAGACGGCGTTGCGCGAGACGGTGCGCTGGCAGCGGGACCACGGTGCACACAGCGAGCTGCACATCGCGGTGAACGTCAGCGGGAAGCAGCTGCAGGACGCCGGCATCGTGGACGACGTGCGGCTCGCGATCAAGGCGTCGGGCATCGCCGCCTCGACCGTCGTGCTCGAGATCACCGAGAGCGTGCTGCTGCCCGGTGACGGCGTGATCGTGGAGCGGCTGCACGCGTTGGCCGCCCTCGGCGTGCACCTCTACATCGACGACTTCGGCACCGGCTACTCGTCGCTGTCCTACCTGCAGAACCTGCCGGTGAACGGGCTCAAGCTGGCCCAGGAGTTCGTCGAGACGCTGCCCGGCAGCGACACCGAGTCCGGCCTGGTGCGCACCATCAAGGACCTCGCGGGCACGCTCGGGCTGTCGGCCGTGATCGCGGAGGGCATCGAGCGCCCCGAGCAGTGGCGGTCGCTGCTGTCGCTGGGCTACAGCGTCGGCCAGGGCTTCCACCTCGCGGTGCCGATGCCGGCCGAGCGCATCCCGACCTTCCTGTCCGGGTTGGAGCGCCCCGGCGAGGGCGACTGGGAGCGTCAGGTCGCGGCCAAGGCCGAGGCTGAGACCGCGGCCGACTCAGCCCTGCTCTGAGCCGTCCCGGGTCGGCTCGTCCGGCGCATCGTCGGGCAGGTCGATCTTCTTGATCTGTCGGTTCATCGACCGGATCAGCAGCCAGGTCGCGACGCCCAGGAGGGCCACGACCACGAAGCCGAGCAGGCCCGGGTTCACGTTGCTCTCCGCGACCGCCCGCACGGTCGGCCCGACGGCGGTCAGGTTCAGGGTCATCGAGCCACCTCGGTGCCGCGGATGCCGGCGAACAGGTCGTCCTCGGTCGCGCCGGTCTCGACCACCGACCGGGCCAGCTCGAAGTCCTCGGTGGGCCAGACCTCCCGCTGGATCTCCAACGGGCAGTGGAACCACGGACCGTCCGGGTCGACCTGGGTGGCGTGGGCGAGCAGGGCCTTGTCCCTCACGTCGAAGAAGTCGGCGCAGGGCACGTGGGTGTTGACGGTGCGCTCCTCGCGGTCCTCCCAGTTCTTCAGCCACTCGCCGTACGGCGACTCGAGACCGCGCGCCAGCATTGCCTCGTGCAGGGCCGTGGTGCGGGCCTTGGTGAAGGTCTGGTTGTAGTAGACCTTCAGCGGCTGCCACGACGGCCCCGCGTCCGGGTAGCGGGCCGGGTCGGCGGCAGCCTCGAACGCGTGCAGCGCGATCTTGTGGCACATGATGTGGTCGGGGTGCGGGTAGCCCCCGTTCTCGTCGTACGTCGTCATGACGTGCGGCCGGAAGGACCGCACCAGACGGACCAGCGGCGCAGCCGCGACCTCGACGTCCATCAGCCCGAAGCACCCCTCCGGGAGCGGCGGCAGCGGGTCACCCTCGGGCAGCCCGGAGTCGACCCAGCCGAGCCAGTCCTGCCGGACACCGAGGATCTCCCGGGCCGCGTCCATCTCCCGGCGCCGGACGTCGGTGAGGTTGGCCAGCACGCTCTCGTCGTGCTGCAGCTTCGGGTTGAGGATCGAGCCACGCTCCCCGCCGGTGCACGTCACCACGTGCACGTCGACACCCTCGGAGACATAGCGGGCCATCGTCGCGGCGCCCTTGCTGGACTCGTCGTCGGGGTGGGCGTGGACCGCCATCAGCCTGAGGTTGTCCGTCACGCCCATAATCATCCCGCACCCGACCGACACCCCACGCCGACAGGTCGCCGATGAGTTCCGCCACCGCTCGCCCCGAGGGCCGCTACGGCCGCGCCGCGGCACGCCGGCGTCCCGGTGCGGTGGCGGCCGTCGTGGTGCTCGCGACGGCGTTCGTCGGCTGGGTGGTCTGGGCTGCCCTCGGAGCGGCGGCCCCCGGCGCGACCGGCCAGGTCACCGGCTTCCGGGTGACCGCCCCGCACGCGGTACAGGTCAGAGTCGCGCTCAGCGGGGACCAGGGACGCCTCTCCTGCACGGTCCAGGCGCTGGACCGCACCCGCGAGGTGGTCGGGGTCACCACCGCCTCGGCCCGGGTCGGCAGCTCGGGACAGGCGCAGACCACGGTGGTCGTGCGCACCCGCGCCAGGGCCGTGACGGCGGTCGTCGACGGGTGCAGCACCGGCGCCGACTAGACGGGACCCACCCGGGCGTTGTTAGCCTCGAACACTTCACCCGTGTCACCGGTGGCTCCGGTGCCGGGTCCTCGATGCCTGAAAGGAGCCCGCCGTGACCGAGACAAGCGAGAGCGTCACCTGGTTGACCCAGGAGGCCTACGACCGGCTCAAGGAGGAGCTCGACTTCCTCACCGGTGAGGGCCGCACCGAGATCGTCAAGCGCATCGAGGCCGCCCGCGAGGAGGGCGACCTGCGCGAGAACGGCGGCTACCACGCGGCCAAGGACGAGCAGGGCAAGCGCGAGGCACGGATCCGGCAGCTCCAGCAGCTGCTCGACTCGGCCGAGGTGGGCGAGGCGCCCAAGGCGCCCTCCGGTGTGGTCGCCCCCGGAACGGTCGTGACCGCGAAGGTCGGCGGCGAGACGATGCGGTTCCTGCTCGGCTCCCGCGAGGTGGCCGGCGACGGCATCGAGGTGTACTCCGAGAAGTCACCGCTCGGCGCCGCGATCAACGGCAAGCACACCGGCGAGAAGGCGTCCTTCGCGGCGCCGAACGGCAACAAGGTCGACGTCGAGATCGTCGAGACCGAGCCGTTCGCCGGCTGACCGCACGCGGTCAGCCGGCGACCCTTCGTCAGCGGCTGGCCGCCTTGCCGTACTGCCGGATCGACAGTGGGATGAAGACCACGAGGAGCAGGATCACCCAGATCAGCGAATAGGCGACTGCATGCTGCAGCGCCCACACGTCCGGTACCGGGAGCAGCGGGCTGGTGTTGCCGAACTGCTCCCGGGCCGCCTGGGTCACCGCGGACACGGGGTTCCAGTTGGCGAAGGTCTTCAACGGCTCCGGGAAGTTGTTGGTCGGCACGAAGGTGTTGGCGATGAACGTCAGCGGGAAGATCACGATGAAGGCCGCGTTGTTCACGATCTCGGGGGTCCGCACGAGCAGGCCGACCAGGGCCATCACCCAGGAGATGGCGTAGGCGAACAGCAGGATCAGCACGAAGCCCAGCACCGCGCCGGCGAACGACGTGTGGATCCGCCAGCCCACCAGCAAGCCGGTCAGCGCCATCACCGCAAGGCTGATCACGTTGTTGACCACGTCGCTCAGGGTGCGTCCGTACAGCACCGCGGACGGCGCCATCGGCAGCGACCGGAACCGGTCGATGATGCCCTTCTGCAGGTCCTCGGCCAGGCTGTAGCCGGTGAAGGTGGAGCCGAAGACCACGGTCTGCACGAAGATGCCGGCGATCAGGAACTCCTTGTAGCCCACGCCGGGGACGTTGATCGCGCTGCCGAACACGTAGGCGAACAGCAGCACGAACATGATCGGCGACAGGGTGGTGAAGACGAGCAGGTCGGGCACCCGCTTGATCTTGATCAGGTTCCGCTTGGTGATGACGAAGGCATCGCCCGCGGCCTCGGTCATGGCGCTCATCGGGACGCCACCTCCTTCTGCTGGCTGGAGTCCTGCTGGCTGGAGTCCTGCTGGCCGGTGTCGGGCTCGTCGTCGGCCTGCTCGGCCTCGATCTCGGCCGCATGGCCGGTCAGGCTGAGGAACACGTCGTCCAGGGTCGGGCGGCGCAGACCGACGTCCTGGACCGCGATGCCGGCGGCGTCGAGCTCGCGGATGGCGGCCACCAGCACGGCGGCGCCGCCGTCCACCGGCAGGGTCACTCGGCGGGCGCTGGCGTCGGTGCGCGCCGCACCCGAGCCGAGGGAGGCCAGCGCCGCGCAGGCGGCACCGATCTGCCCGGCGTCGGTGAGGGTGAACTCGATCCGCTCACCGCCGACCTGCGCCTTGAGCTCGTCCGCCGTGCCCTGGGCGATCACCGTGCCGTGGTCGATGACGGCGATCTTGTCGGCCAGGCGGTCGGCCTCCTCGAGGTACTGGGTCGTGAGGAGCAGCGTGGTCCCGCCGCGCACCAGATCGGCGATCACGTCCCACATGCCCAGCCGGCCTCGCGGGTCGAGCCCGGTGGTCGGTTCGTCCAGGAACAGCACCGGCGGCTCGGCCACCAGTGCCGCGGCGAGGTCCAGCCGGCGTCGCATGCCGCCGGAGTAGCCCTTGGCCGGGCGGCCGCCGGCCTCGACCAGGTCGAACCGCTCGAGCAGCTCGTGCGCCCGCTCACGGCTGCGGGTCCGGCCGAGGTGGTAGAGCCGGCCCACCATGTCGAGGTTCTCGAACCCGGTGAGGTGCTCGTCGACGGCGGCGTTCTGCCCGGACAGGCCGATCACTCGGCGCAGCGCCCGGGCGTCGGACACCACGTCGTGCCCGACCACGGTGGCCCGGCCGGCGTCCGGGACGAGCAGGGTGGTCAGGATCCGCACCGTGGTCGTCTTGCCTGCGCCGTTGGGGCCGAGCAGGCCCATCACCGTTCCCTCGGCCACCTCGAGGTCCAGGCCGTCCAGGGCCACCACGTCGCCGTACTTCTTGATCAGGCCCTCGGCCTCGATCGCGTTCGTCATCACGCTGCTCCTCGAGAAGTCACTCACGGTCACTCGATCCTCGCTGCTGGGTATGACACCCGGCGAGCCGGTTTCTCATCCCTGGAGGCGGACCTGAAACACGATGTATCGCGTTCAGGAGACACGATACATCGCGAGTTAGCCCTGTCAAGGGCGGTACGCCGGTCAGCCGAGCACGAGCGGGTAACCCGCGGCCCGCAGCCGGTCCAGCACGCTCGCGCGGTGCTCCTCGCCGCGGGTCTCCAGCTGCAGCCGCACCTCGACCTCGTCCACCCGCAGCCGCGGGTCGGTCCGCACGTGCTCGACCTCGAGCACGCTCGCGTCGGCCGCGGCGACCTCGGCCAGCAGCTGCACCAGGGCGCCCGGCCGGTCCGAGATCCTGGCCCGCAGCGACAGGTACCGCCCCGCAACGGCCAGGCCATGGCGCAGCACCCGGGCGAGCAGCAGCGGGTCGATGTTGCCGCCGGAGAGCACGACGGCGACCGGCGGCTCGAAGGCTCCCGGGTCGTCCAGCAGCGCCGCGACGCCGGCGGCACCGGCGGGCTCCACCACCAGCTTGGCCCGCTCCAGGCACAGCAGCAGGGCGCGCGCGATCGACTCCTCGGAGACCGTGATGATGTCGTCGACCAGCTCCTGGATGATGCAGAACGGCACCGGCCCCGGGCAGCCGACCGCGATGCCGTCGGCCATCGTGGACATCCGCTCCAGCGGAACCGGGACACCTGCGGCCAGCGACGCCGGGAACGCGGCCGCGCTCTCGGCCTGCACCCCGACCACCCGCACGTCCGGCCGGGTCGACTTGACGGCCAGGGCGATGCCTGCCAGCAGCCCGCCACCACCGGTGCAGACCACCACGGTGCGCACGTCCGGCACCTGCTCGAGGATCTCCAGGCCCACGGTGCCCTGCCCGGCGACGATGTCCGGGTGGTCGAACGGGTGCACCAGCACCGCGCCGGTCTCCTCGGCGAAAGCCGTGGCCGCCTGCAGCGCCTCGTCGACCGAGGAACCGTGGAAGCGAACCTCGGCGCCGTAGGCCTTGGTCGCCTGCACCTTCGGGATCGGCGCCCCGATCGGCATGAACACGGTCGAGTGGATGCCCTTGAGCGACGCCGCGAGCGCGACGCCCTGGGCGTGGTTGCCGGCGCTCGCCGCCACCACTCCTCGCGCCGCCTCGTCCGCGGAGAGCCGCGAGATCCGTGTGTAGGCGCCCCGGATCTTGAACGACCCGGCCCGCTGGAGGTTCTCGCACTTGAGCCAGACCGGCCCACCGACCCGCTCCGAGAGCGGCCGCGAGCCCTGCACCGGTGTGTCCCGGATGACGCCCTCGAGCAACGCGCGGGCAGCCTTGACGTCGTCGATGGTCACCGGCAGGGGCGCGCTCATGCCGGTCAGTCTGCCAGCCGGTTTGTCGTCACCCGTCGCCGTGCCAGTACGCATCGCCCCTGAGCACCAGCGCCGCGGCCCCTACCAGGAACGCCGCACTTCCCAGCGCAGCCGGTACGACGGGAAGGGTGCGGGTGAAGGGCAGCCGGGCGTGCCGCCGCAGGGTCCGCTCGAGCGGCGGCGCGAGCAGGTCCCAGGAGCCCGACAGGCCGCCGCCGACCACCACGACCTCGAGGTCGCAGGTGGCCGCCACCGAGGCGATCGCCAGGCCCAGCGCGCTCCCGGCCCGGTCGAAGGCCGCGCCCGCGCACTGGTCGCCGCTTCGGGCGTCGACCGCGAGGCCGGCGGCGGTGGCGTCGCCAGACGGCTGCCAGCCCTGCTCGAGCGCCCAGGCCGCGAGCGCCGGTCCGCGGGCCACCGCTTCGAGGCAGCCACGACCGCCGCAGCCGCAGTCCGGGCCCGCGGGCTCCACCACCACGTGACCGACGTGACCGGCGTTCCCGGTGGCGCCGTCGACGACCTGGCCGGCCTGGACCAGACCACCACCGACACCGGTCGCCACGATGATCGCCAGCGCGTTGTCGTAGCCGCGGGCGGCACCGCGCCAGTGCTCGGCCGCGACCAGGGCGATGGCGTCGTTGTGCAGCCGCACCGGCAGCCCGGGGAACCGCTCGGCGAGCCGCGCGCGCAGCGGGAAGTCGCGCCAGCCCGGCAGGTTCAGGGGTGACACCACACCGGCCGGCCAGGCCATCGGCCCGCCGCAGCCGATGCCGACGCCGGCGACCGGCTCGCCGGCCAGCACGTCGTCGAGCAGCGCGACGAGGGTCGACCACACGGCCGCACCGTCGGCTGCCGGTGTCGGCCGGCTCGACGACCGCAGCACCTGACCGGCCTGGTCGACCACGGCGGCGGCCAGCTTGGTGCCGCCGACGTCGACGGCGAGGACCGGGCCGGTGGTCATGCCTCGCTCGTCATGTCGTCGTCGGTCCGCCGAGCAGGACCAGCACGGATGCGGTGAACGTGTGCAGGTGGCTGCGGCCGCCGACCGGACCGATCTCGCCGGCCGCTAAGAAGCCGGCGACACCGCCGGTGCCGAGCACCTCCCCCACGGCCCGGACGTCGTGGTCCGGGGTGCCGAACAGCGCTGCCCCGCGCCCGGTGCAGGAGAACAGCAGCGCGCCGGCCGCGCCGGTCGGCACCTCGCCCAGCAGCGTGGTCAGGTCCAGGTCGGCGCTCTCGGCGTCGCGCACCTGCAGCTGGACCGTCTGGCCGACCGTGAGCACGTCGCCCACCACCAGACCGCCGCGCTCGCGGTCGACGCCCACGACGCCGCGCACCAGGAAGTCGCCGGGGCCGTGCTCATCGACGTACTCGTCCATCGCGACCCCGAGGTGCAGCCCGCCACTCACCATCGCCTGGTCCTGCGGCGGCAGAGCGGCGAGCAGCTCCTCCAGCTTGGTCACCGCCGGTACGCCGGCCAGACCCAGGAGCAGGTTGCCCTCGGCGGCCGTGACGGTCATGGTCGGCCCGACCGGCCGGCAGCCCTGGCTGACCACGGCGCGGTGGACGAGCGAGCCGCCGAGCACCAGCCCGACCGCACCGCGATCGTGCAGCACTCCGTCGACGAGCAGCCGGGTCGAGCCGGCGCCGCGCAGACCGGCGGCGTTGCCGCCCACCAGCGGCAGTCCCGACAAAGCCTCGGCCGCCTGCTCCACGAACGCGTCGACCGGGAACGAGTACGGGTCCACCAGCAGCATCGCGACCCGGTCGTCGAGGTGACGCACCGGCATCCCGACGACCGCGATGGTCTCCGAGGTCCGCAGCACCTCGAGATGGAACGACCGCAGTGAGACGTCCGGCAGCCGGGCCACCCAGACGCTCACCGACGACGTCAGCTCGATGCCGCGGCCGCCGCCGAGCACCCCCGGGGCACTGCAGCCGACGACCGTGGCCGCACCCGTGAGCTCACCGGCCCGGACCATGGCGGCGCCGAGCTCGTCGGGCTCCGGGCCGCAGGCGAAGACGACGGCCAGGTCGGGCACCGCCCCGTCCAGCGCGGCCAGAGCCTCGGCCGTCGCAGCCTCCGCGGCCGGCACCAGGTCGGCGTCGACGGCGAGGCCGTCGCCGCACCGGACGCCGGTGGACTGCATCCGCCCATCCTGGCGGTGCGGACGCCCCTGGGAAAGCGGCCGAACGGGACGTAGCGTCGTGGGCATGCCCGAACGCCCCACCGCTGCCACGCTCGGAGAGCTGCGCGCCTCCGGCCACCGACACCGTCCCGTGAAGACGGAGGTCCGCGAGAACCTGCTCGAGCTGCTGCGGTCGGGCAAGCCCAGGTTCGAGGGGATCGTCGGGTTCGACGAGACCGTCCTGCCCGCCCTGGAACGAGCGCTGCTGGCCGGCCACGACGTCGTACTCCTCGGCGAGCGTGGCCAGGGCAAGACCCGGCTGATCCGCACCCTGGTGACCCTGTTGGACGAGTGGACACCGGTCGTCGACGGGTGCGAGATCAACGACCATCCCGAGGTGCCTGTCTGTGCGCGCTGCCGTCGGCTGCACGCCGAGCTCGGTGACGGCTTGGCGATCGGGTGGAAGCACCGCAGCGAGAGGTACGGCGAGAAGCTGGCCACGCCGGACACCAGCGTGGGCGACCTGATCGGCGACATCGACCCGGTCAAGGTGGCCGAGGGTCGCACCCTCGGCGACCCCGAGACCGTGCACTACGGCCTGGTGCCGCGCACCAACCGCGGCATCTTCGCCATCAACGAG
>JAVEDA010000008.1 GCA_030841195.1 Actinomycetota bacterium
CTCGACCCAGCTCGGCTTGGCGTTGCACAGGATGATGCCGTCGCCGTCCTCGATGGCGGCGGCGACGGTCCGGAAGTAGTCGATCTGCGGCGCGTCGATGTAGGTGTCGAACTGGATGTCGATGCCCAGCAGCCACCAGCGTTGCGGCAGCTTCACCGCGAAGTAGCTGCGCCGCTGCTCGGTCTTCCAACCACCGACCCAGCCGCCCTGGCAGAAGAACCGAAGGAACGCCGTGAGGCCGTCGTACCAGTCGTGGTTGCCGGGCACGGCGAACAGGGCGGGCGGGTCGTCCGAGTGCGGCATCGCCGCGTTGTACGGGCCCTTCGTCTTTTCCTCGTACGCGCGGGCCGACGCCGACGGGTACACCTCGTCGCCGCCCATCACCAGCACGCTGCCGCGGGTCGTCGGCACGGACTCCTCGCCGTCCTCGCTCGTCACGTCCAGCTTGGGCTGGGCCAGTAGGTAGGCCATCGAGTAGGTCGCGTTGAAGCCGTCGCCCACGTCGCTGACGTAGTCGATCCAGGTGTCGTGTGCGGTCGAGTGGTCGTGGAACGGCTCGGTGGGGGCGATGGCCTGCGCCTCGCGCTTGTCGGCGTACGTGCCGAACACCGACGAGAGCGCGACGAATTTCGCCGTCTGCACCAGGGTGCGCGGGTCGAACCACCGGGTCGCCTGGTGTCGGGGGAACGGCAGGTCCGCCAGGCTGTCCGGCCGGCGCCGCACCCGGCTCGGGGGCCGCCCGGTCATCGCGAGCTCCCCGACAGAGCCGGTCCGTAGACCTCCCAGAGCTGGCCGAGGAAGAGCCGGCCGAACTCCTCCATCGCGTACGCCGGTCGGGTGCCCTCGGTGCGGAAGGTCGTGAGCTGGCGGAGGAAGTCCGGCAGGTGGATCGTGATGACACCTGCGGCGACCACCCGGCCGTCCTCCGGCTGGTCCGGTGCGCCCGGCGGCAGGTGCCCGGCGTGCAGCGTGACGTAGAGGGTCGAGGTGTCGCGCCACACGTCCGCACCGGGGTCGTCGTGCACGTCCTTGTGCCCCACCAGGGTCAGCGGGTTGCCGGCCGCGTCGGTGAAGTGCAGGCGGTAGAGCATCCGCCGGCTGCCCGGCCCGCCCTCCCGGGTGAACAGGTTGAACCAGCCCCGCTGCACCGCAAGCCTGCCCCCGAGCACGTCGGACTCGACCCACCCGGTGGCGCTGCCCAGGTGCCGCGGGTCGACCACGAACCGCTCCACGTCCTCCGCGGTGATCGTCAGGTGGAACATCAGCCGCTGGCCGAGCTGACGGCCGAGGGCCGCCCCGGTCACCGGGTCGGTCTCGTCGAGAGCGACGAAGCCCTTCATCTCCTCGGTGAACGACACGCTGGTCGAGCCCACCGGCCGCCCGACGGTGCGCGGGTCTGCCACGTCACCCTGCTCGGGCAGGGTGATGACCTGGCCTGCTGGCCGCTGCGCGGACCGGGGCGCCTCGGCAAGGATCCGGTCGCAGGCCCGGTCGGCGACCGCGGCGATCGTCAGCGACGGGTTGGCGCCGACCGGCCCCGGCAGCAGCGCCCCGTCGAGGACGTGCAGGCCGGGGAAGCCGAACACCTCGCCGTTCGCGTCGCAGACGGCTTCGGCGACGTGCCGGCCCATCGGTACGCCCCCGAGCGGGTGCACGGTGATCACCCGGTGGGACCACCACAGCGGGTTGTCCTGGAACCGGGCGCCGAGGTCGCCGGCCAGGTCGCGCATCGTCGCGCGGACCCGGTCGAAGTAGACCTCCGACGTGGTGGTCGTCCAGTCCACCTCGAGCCGGCCCTTGCGCAGGCGCATCACCCCGTCGGGGACGTCGCGGCCCATGCCCAGCAGCGGCAGCGACCCGTCGGAGAGCCGGCCCGGGCCGAGCATCGCGCTGATGTCCGCCGAGATGCCGGTCTTCGGTGACCCGCCGAGCCGCCGGGCCAGCCGGGCGCGGGCGAACCGCGCGAGCCGCCGGGCCTGGCCGGGCAGCTGGCTCGCCTCCACCAGCCAGTCGGCGAACGCCGGGTAGCCGGCGTCCTCGACGTAGTAGCCACGGCCGGTCGACCCGTCCTCGTCGACCGCGTCCCCCACCCGGATGGCACCGGTGATGACCGGTCCGTGGCTGCCCTCGATCCGCCGCCGGCCGCCGTCGGCCGCGGGGTCGGTCGCGTCCATCAGGAACGACAGCAGGTCGCCGTTGCCGCTGAACCTCGTGCCCAGGGCCCGGCTCAGGCCCGGGAAGGCGATCCGGCTGCGCAGCAGCAGGAACGTCGAGCCGTAGGTGCCGGCGCCGAGCACCAGCCGGTCACAGGTGATCCGGTGCAGCGGCAGCCTGCTGGTGGCGGTCTTGTGCCCCTCGTCGGCCGGGTCGTGCACCACGTAACGCACCTCGTAGCCGCCACCGGGGACCGGTGCCACGCCGCGCACCTCGCACCTGGTGCGCAGGTCCGCGCCGTGGTGGGCCGCGGCGGAGAGGTAGGTGTGGTCGAGGGTGTTCTTCGCGCCGTCGTTGCAGCCGATGTCGCACTCGCCGCACAGTCGGCAGGTGCTGCGCGGCCGGCCGTGCAGGTTCCCGTAGCCAGGCGGTGGGATCGGCGCGCCGGGCACGGGCGGGTCGGACGGCCGTCCGGCGAAGCTGACCGCGAGCGGCGGCAGCTGCCAGTCCAGCCCGAGCCGGCCGGCGCTGTCCCGCAGCGCAGCGGTCTTGGGCGTGGTGTCCGGGTAGGGGTAGCGGGTCGCGCCGAGCATCTGCTCGACCCGGTCGTAGTGCGGGTCGAGGTCGGCCCGGCTCAGCGGCCAGGACTCGTACCCGCCGCCCGGCACCGGCGCCTCGTGCACGAACCACTTCTCATCCTTGCGCAGCAGGACGTTCGCGTAGATCAGCGAGCCGCCGCCCAGGCCGCTGGAGACCACGCTCTCCAGGCCGCGGAAGGTCCACACGTCGAACAGGCCCTGCAGGCCCTCGCTGGGGTCCCAGAAGGCGCGGCCCATCGCGGCCGGCGTCCGGGCGAAGCTGCCCGGCGGGTAGGCCTTGCCGCGCTCGAGCAGCACGACGGAGCGGCCTGCCTCCGCCAACCGGTAAGCAGCCACGGAGGCGCCGAAGCCGGAGCCGACGACCACGACGTCCGCGTGCTCGTCCGGTACCGCGTGCTGCCCCCCGGGCCGACGACGTCGAGCCCCCACTCTTCCTCCCCTGACCTTGGCAACGTGCGCCCGATCACGGAGAGTGGCAAGTTGGTGACAGCTTTCTTTACCAGGGGTTTGCCCGACCTAGACTGCAACCCCGTAGGCCTCGGTGAACGCCTTCTTCGCGTAGGCGTTGCTCGCGTAGGCGTAGCCGCCGTCGCCCCAGCCGGTGCCCCAGCTGTTGCGCACGATGAACGCCGTGGCCGTGTAGCCGACGAACGCGACCGCGTGACCGCCGCGCGTCGTGGCCGGTTTGTACGTCGTGAGCTTGCCCTTGGTGGCTGTCGCGTTGTCCCAGGTCGCGTCGACGTCGAGGCGGGTGAGGATCGGCCCGTTGCCGGCCAGCCACCGCCGCCACCCCGCCAGGTCGCGGCCGAGGTTGAAGTAGGCGGCGATCTTCAGCTGGGTGGCGATCGCGTAGAAGGTGGCCACCTCACCGACGTACAGCTGGCCGGTCTTGAACGGCAGCACCGAGTCGCGGACGGCGCCCCACTTGCGGCAGATGTCCAGCGACGCCTTGAGCGTGGTGCCGTCGGACTCGATGAACGTGGTCGGCTGGGCCACGAACGCGTCGGTCTCCTTCGCGGCCATCCAGGGGAACCGCGGTGACAGCGGCTGGTTCTTCGGCAGCCTCCCGGCCTGCACCATGTGCCAGCGCAGCACCGAGTCGGCCGTCGCCCAGCCGACGCAGGCGCCGCTCGCACCCTGGTCGCCGATCTTCCACCAGCTGTCGTCGCGCAGGTCCTTCGACGCCGGTGCCGCCCTTGCCCCGGCAGCCACCAGACCGGCATCCTGCGCGTTGTGCAGCTGCCAGTCGGTGTCCGTCTTCTCCGACGGCACGCAGTTCAGGATCCGGGTCGGGCCGGTGGTCTTCCTGGTCTTTGTCGCGCGCGTCGTCGCCATCTCGCGCCCCCTCTCGACGCCTCGACCGTAGGAGTGCCTGGGTGAGCGGTCAACGACCGCCCGGACAAGATCCGGTCGAGCCCGCGCAAAACCTGGTGGTCGAGGTCGGCGCCACCGCCGAGGTCGTGCTGACCGACCTGGTGAGCGGTGGCTACCGCTGGGTCCTCGGTCCGGTGCCGGACGGGATCACGCTCGACGCCGAGGACGTCGAGGGCGCGCGCCGGTCGTTCCGGCTGCGCGGCGAGCTGCCCGGGGCGTACGCCGTACGGCTTGACCTGGTGCGGCCGTGGGAGCAGCCCGGGGTACCACCGGCCGAGAGCCGCGTCGTGCGGGTCGACGTGGTCAGGCCCGACGACCTCTGAGCGCTCGGACCAGCGCCGCGCCGTCCGGGCCGCGGAGCACCGGGACGCCCGGCGTCGGTGGCCGGTCGTGCGCGCCCTCGCCCGGTCGGGTGGTCGGGGTGCCGTGGGTGAGCACCTGCTCGGTCGGCGTTAGCTCGCGGATCAGCACCAACCGCACCCGGTGCGGGTACTCCGCCACCAGGTCGTCGTACAGCGCCGGGTCGTGCTGACCGTCGTCGCCGACGAGGGTCCAGGTGAGACCGGGCAGGGCACTGAGCAGCCGGCGCAGGCTGTCGTGCTTGTGCTGCCGGCCGGACCGGAACCACCGGTCGTCGGTCGGCCCCCAGTCGGTCATCAGCAGCGGGCCGGGCGGGTAGTCGTGCCGGGCCAGGAACCGTTCCAGCGACGGGGCCAGGTTCCACGGGCCGGTGGACACGTACGCCGTGAACGGCTCGGGGCCGTCACCGCGCAGGTGCCGGAAGAGGTCCGGCATGCCGGCCACCGGGCGGCGGGTCGACTCGTGCCGGGCGAAGGTGTTCCAGAAAGCCCGCAACGGCCGGGGCAGCGCGGTCACCAGCACGGTGTCGTCGATGTCGCTCACGACACCGACCCGCTCGTCCGGCCCGACCACCCGGACGGTGGTCCGAGAGGGCTCGCCGTGGTGGCTGGACATCAGCATGTCGTGCCAGCCGGGGGAGAGGTCGACCCGCACCGTGGTGTCGACGTAGCCGCCGTTTCCGGTCCGCACGGTGCCGCGGTGCCCGCCGACGGCGACCTCGACGGCCACCCCGTCCAGCGGCAGGGTCATGAAGCGTCGCCAGCCGCGCACCATCTCGGCCTCCGGCCCGGGCGCGTCCGTGAGGAGTGCCCGGCCGATCACGCGGACCCACCCGGTGCCGGGCGGCCCACCCCCCACGCCGTACGACGTGAACGCCAGCAGCCGCACCCGCCAGCCCCGGCGGTGCCAGAGCAGCCTCGCCAGCCGGCGCTCCACCCGACGCTCGAGCCGAGCAGCGAGCAGGGCGGCCGTCACCGGGCCAGCGTGTCAGACAGCGGGCACGACAAAGGCCCCGGACCGGGGTCCGGGGCCTCAGTCGAGGTTTGCGATTACTGCTCGGTGTCGGGTGCCGTGGCCGGGGTGGCCGCGAGCCGGGAGCTGTCGTCCTGGAACTCGAGGGACATCTGGCGCAGCTTGTCCTCGTGGGCGTGGCCGTGGTGAGCGCAGAACAGGAGCTCACCGCCGCCGGCGAGGGTCACGCGGATGTAGGCCTGGGCTCCGCAACGGTCGCATCGGTCATCAGCGGTCAGCTGAGGGTGCGAGGCAAGTGCTGAGGTCACGTCGCCCTCTCTCTCGGTGGTGCGGTTGGTACCGGGTCCAACACTTATCCATCGGGTGTTCGTTCCCCGAACTACAGAGTATTGGTTCGCTCTGCGCGTACAGACCACCGCATACATTCCTGCTGTTGCCCATCTCACAGCACGGACGAACCCACCACATGTCACATCTGCATCACGGCGTGTCGCGACAGCCTGCCGGGCCGGGCGTGTCGCCGGCCGCCGGTAGCCTCGACCGGTGACCCAGACCCTGCACGCCCGCAGCGACGGCGAGTTCGAGCCGGACGCCTATTCCGCCCGGAATCTCCTGGTCCTGGAGGGCCTGGAGGCGGTCCGCAAGCGGCCGGGCATGTACATCGGGTCCACCGACTCCCGGGGGCTGATGCACTGCCTGTGGGAGATCATCGACAACGCCGTGGACGAGGCGTTGGGCGGCCACTGCACCCGGATCGAGGTCGATCTGCACTCGGATGGCTCAATCGAGGTCCGGGACGACGGCCGCGGCATCCCGGTGGACGTCGAGCCGCGGACCGGGCTCGCCGGGGTCGAGGTCGTCATGACCCGCCTCCACGCCGGGGGCAAGTTCGGCGGCGGCTCCTACGCGGCCACCGGCGGCCTGCACGGCGTCGGGGCGTCGGTCGTCAACGCCCTGGCCGCCCGGCTCGACGTCGAGGTCGACCGCGGCGGCAAGACGCACGCCATGAGCTTCCGCCGCGGGGCGCCCGGGCGGTTCGGCAACGGAACCCCGGACTCTCCGTTCATCGAGGGGTCCGGGCTGCGGGTCGTCGGCAAGGTCACCAAGAAGACGACCGGCACCCGGATCCGCTACTGGCCGGACCGGCAGACGTTCCTCAAGGACGCCACGATCTCGATCGACGAGCTGCACAACCGGGCCCGGCAGACCGCGTTCCTGGTGCCGGGCCTGACCCTCGTCGTCCGCGACGCCCGCGGCCCCGACGAGGCGGTCGACACGTTCCGGTACGACGGCGGCATCAGCGAGTTCTGCGAGTTCCTCGCGCCCGACCAGGCCGTCAGCGACGTGCTCCGGCTGCAAGGTGTCGGGAGCTTCCGCGAGACCGTGCCGGTGCTCGACGACAAGGGCCACATGACTCCGGAGGAGGTCGAGCGCGAGCTCACCGTGGACGTGGCGCTGCGGTGGGGGACGGGCTACGACACGACCGTCCGGTCGTTCGTCAACATCATCGCGACACCCAAGGGCGGCACCCATGTGCAGGGTTTCGAGCGGTCGCTGACCAAGACGCTCAACGAGGCGCTGCGGGCCCAGCGGGTGCTGCGGGCCGCCGAGGACGACGTGGTCAAGGACGACGTCCTCGAGGGCATGACGGCGATCGTCACGGTCCGGCTCGCGGAGCCGCAGTTCGAGGGCCAGACCAAGGAGGTGCTCGGCACCTCGGCGGCGACCCGGATCGTGGCGTCGGTGGTCAGCAAGGAGCTGAAGGCCGCTCTCACCACCACCAAGAAGGCCGGCAAGATCCAGGCCAAGGCGATCCTGGACAAGGTGGCCTCCGCCGCCCGGACCCGGGTCGCGGCGCGGGCCCACAAGGAGCTGCAGCGGCGCAAGAACGCGCTGGAGACCTCGTCGCTGCCGGCCAAGCTGGCCGACTGCCGCAGCGACGACGTGGAGCGCAGCGAGCTGTTCATCGTCGAGGGCGACTCGGCCCTGGGCACCGCCAAGCTGGCGCGCAACTCCGAGCACCAGGCGCTGCTGCCGATCCGCGGGAAGATCCTCAACGTGCAGAAGGCCTCGGCCACAGACATGCTGAGGAACGCCGAGTGCGCCGCGATCATCCAGGTGCTCGGCGCCGGCTCGGGGCGCACCTTCGACCTGTCCTCGGCCCGCTACGGCCGGGTCATCCTGATGGCCGACGCGGACGTGGACGGTGCCCACATCCGGTGCCTGCTGCTGACCCTGTTCTACCGCTACATGCGCCCGATGGTCGAGGAGGGCCGGGTGTTCGCGGCGGTCCCGCCGCTGCACCGCATCGAGGTGGTCAACGCGGGCAGCAAGCGCAACGACGTGGTCTACACCTACACCGAGGCGCAGCTGCGCAAGGTGCTGGCCGACCTGCAGCGCAAGGGCAAGCGCTACAAGGAGCCGATCCAGCGGTACAAGGGGCTCGGTGAGATGGACGCCGACCAGCTGGCCGAGACCACGATGGAGCCACGGCGCCGGATGCTGCGCCGGGTCACCCTGGGCGACGTCGAGGCCGCCGAGCAGGCCTTCGAGCTGCTGATGGGCAACGACGTGGCACCGCGGCGCGACTTCATCGTGGCCGGGGCGTCGCGGGTCGACCGGGCCAGCATCGACGCCTGACGCGTCAACGTCGGCCGGTTTCGTGCCGACAACCTCAGGGTGCTGACCTGGACCGCGGTCGGCCTGCTGGGCGCCGCCGCGCTGCTAGCAGGCCGCTGGCTGCTGCACCGGCGCGACGGGCTCGGCCGCCAGATCCGGTTCCCGGCCGTCTCGGTCGTGACGCTGGTGCTGATCGGCGCCGGCCTGCTCGTGCCGGTCGTCCGGCACCACCGGCTGGAGCAGCGGCTGGCCGTCGCCGCCTCCGAGCTCGTCGGAGCCCCCGTTCGGGTGCACTGTCAGACCGCGGGGCGGGAGTTCGTCGACGCGGGCGCCGAGCTCGGCTGGGTGGCCTACGGGCCGGACGGGGTGCCCGAGCACGCGACCTTGATCAAGCGGGCACAGTGCGGCGACCTCTCGGCGTACCTCGGCTCGGACAAGACGGCGCCGACCCTCGACCAGGTGGTCGCGGTGCACATCCTCAGCCACGAGGCCCGGCACATGGCCGGCGAGACCTCCGAGGGGGTGGCCGAGTGCGGTGCCGTGCAGCGGGACGCGCAGACCGCCGAGCTCCTGGGCGCCGACCCGGACCAGGCGCTCCGGCTGGCCCGGACCTACTGGCGCGACGTCTACCCGCACCTGTCCGACGACTACCTGTCGCCGGACTGCCGTCCCGGCGGGGCGCTGGACGAGGGCCTGCCCGGCGCACCCTGGTCGGTCTGAGAGAGATCGTCCGGATCGCGGGATGGGGGCTGAAGGTCCGGGCCGGAGCGGTCGATGACTAGACCATGCTGATCCTGCTGGCCCTGCTGACCGCGAGCTACTTCGCTGCGGTTTTCTGGGTCCGCCGCGGAACGAAGCGCCGGGCGGCCGCGGCAGCGGCTGTGGAGCCCGTCGCACTGCCCGCCGACGACCAGCCGCCGAGCTCGGCGGTCGGGTGGCCCCCCGGCGGCAGCCAGTTCACCGCCTACGTGGACCAGGGCTTCCAGGCGCTGGACGCCTACCTCGCCGAGGGCTTCGCTACCTGACGCCTCGTCGGACGTTCAGCCCGGCGTCGGCCCGCTGACCGCCGCGATCGGCTGACCGGCCGGGGTTCCCGACCCGTCCCGCCGTCCGGTGGCGTCCGGCAGGTCCACCGACACGCCCGTCGCGGCCGCCGCCCGCGCCGGCGCCGGTCCCGCCCACGCGAGCATGAGCACGTCCTCGCCGCGCAGGAACCGGTGGCAGCGCACGCCCCCGGTGCCGCGGCCCTTGCCCGGGTACTCGGAGTACGGCGTCACCTTGACCGAGCCGGCATCGGTGCCCGGCAACGCGGCCGAGGACCCGGACACGGTGACCACGACGCTCTCGCGGGCCGGGTCGACCGCCCCGAACCAGACGGCGCGGGCGCCGGCCGCGAGGCGGACGCCGGCCATGCCGCCGGCCGCCCGGCCCTGGGGCCGGACCGTGGCCGCGTCGAAGTGCAGCAGCTGGGCGTCCGAGGTGACAAAGACGAGCTGCCAGTCCCGGTCCTCGCCGGCCAGCTCGACCGCACCGACCACCCGGTCTCCGGGCTTGAGGGACACGACCTCCCACGAGTCCTTGTTCTGCGGGTGGTCGGGAGCGACCCGCTTGACCACGCCCTGCTCGGTGCCGAGCGCGAGACTACGGCCGGCCGGCTGGTCCGCGTCGATGCTGGTCAGGGCGAGCACCTGCTCGTCCCGGTCCAGCGACAGGAACTCGGAGACGGGTGCGCCGCCGGAGAGGTTCGGCGCCGTGCTGGTGGCCGGGACTGCCGGGACGTCGAGCACGCCCAGCCGCACCAGCCGGCCGGCGCTGGTGACCGCGGCGACGTCACCGCGCGCCGTGGCCCGCACCGCGGAGACCAGCACGTCGTGCTTGGCCCGGGCCCCGTCGGCGGGCAGCGGGTCGTCGGTCAGGGTGCGTGCGAGCAGCCCGGTGGACGAGAGCAGCACCCAGCACGGGTCGTCGGTGACCTCGAGCGGCACGGCCGTGGTGCTGGGAGCCCCGGCGGACTCCAGCAGCACGGTGCGCCGCGGGGTGCCGAACTGCTTGGCGATCTCGGCCAGCTCGTCGGAGACGGTCTTCCGCAGCAGCGACTCGGACTCGATGATCTCGGTGAGAGCCGCGATCGTCGCGCGCAGCGTCTCCTGCTCGGCCTCGAGCTCGATCCGGGAGAACTTCGTCAGCCGGCGCAGCGGCATCTCCAGGATGTAGTTGGTCTGGGTCTCGGTGAGGTCGAACACCGACATCAGCCGCTCCCGTGCCGCGGCCGTGTCGTCGCTGGAGCGGATGACCGCGATGACCTCGTCGATGTCGAGGATCGCGACGAGCAGGCCGTCGACCAGGTGCAGGCGGTCCTGCGCCTTGGTGCGGCGGAAGAGACTCCGTCGCCGTACGACGTCGAGGCGGTGGGCGATGTAGACCTCGAGCAGCTCCTTGAGCCCGAGCGTGCGCGGCTGCCCGTCGACCAGGGCCACGTTGTTGATGCCGAACGTGTCCTCGAGCGGGGTGAGCCGGTAGAGCTGCTCGAGGATCGCCTCCGGGTTGAAGCCGTTCTTGATCTCGATCACCAGTCGCAGACCCTGGCTGCGGTCGGTGTAGTCGTCGACCGCAGTGATGCCCTGCAGCTTCTTGCTGCGGACCAGGTCGGCGATCTTCTCCTTGACCCGCTCCGGGCCTACCCCCCAGGGCAGCTCGGTGACCACGATGCCCTTGCGCCGCGGGGTGACGTTCTCGACCCGGGCGGCGGCGCGGGTGCGGAAGGTGCCTCGACCGGTCTCGTACGCCTCGCGGATGCCCTCCAGGCCGACGATCTTCCCGCCGGTCGGCAGGTCCGGGCCGGGCACGAACCGCATCAGGTCGTCCAGGCCCGCGTCCGGATGTGCGATCAGGTGCCGAGCGGCCGAGACGACCTCCACCAGGTTGTGCGGCGCCATGTTGGTGGCCATGCCGACGGCGATGCCGGAGGCGCCGTTCACGAGCAGGTTGGGGAACGCGGCCGGGAGGACCTCAGGCTCGGTCTCGCGGTCGTCGTAGTTGGGGCGCAGGTCGACGACGCCCTCGTCGATGCCGTCGGTGACCGCCATGGCAGCGGCGGTGAGCCGGCACTCGGTGTAGCGGTAGGCCGCGGGCGGGTCGTCGTTGCCGAGGCTGCCGAAGTTCCCGTGCCCGTCGACAAGGGGCAGCCGCAGCGACCACGGCTGGGCCATCCGGACCAGGGTGTCGTAGATCGCGGTGTCGCCATGCGGGTGCAGGGTCGCCATCACGTCGCCGACGACCCGGGCGCACTTCACGTGGCCGCGGTCCGGGCGCAGCCCCATCTCGGCCATCCGGTAGAGGATCCGCCGGTGCACCGGCTTGAGCCCGTCCCGGGCGTCCGGCAGGGCCCGGGAGTAGATGACCGAGTAGGCGTACTCGAGGTACGAGCCCTGCATCTCGTCGGAGACGTCGATGTCGACGATGTTCTCGGTGAAGTCGTCGTCGGGCGGGGATGGGGTTCGGGTCCTGCGTGCCACGCGGCTCTTGCTCCTACGGTGCTGGGGACGGCTGAGGTGCCCGCCCATTCTGGCCGGTGCCGGAGGGCTCGGCCGGAAGGTGCCGCCGGCGCGGTGGACGTGTCGGTTTTGCGACAACGGTGTCCGATCTCGATCCGAGAACGTTTCCCTCATGTTTGATTGACATCTCTGCGCCGCCGGGCCACAGTTCCGACAACGTTGTCAGCGGTGGAGGAGCGATGGTCGAGCAGCGGGACGGTGTCGGGCCGCGCACCCGGCGGGCCACCCTGCGCGACGTCGGCGCGCTGGCCGGCGTCAGCTTCAAGACCGTCTCGCGGGTCGTCAACGGCGAGCCGGGGGTCTCCGACGAGCTGGCCGAGCGGGTGCGCGAGGCGGCCCGGCAGCTGAACTACCGGCCGAACCACACCGCGAGCGTGCTGCGGAAGCGGGATGGCCGGTCGATGTCCATCGGCTTGATCGTCGAGGACGTGGTGAACCCGTTCTTCGCGGCCATCCACCGCGGGCTCGAGGCCGCAGCCATGGACGGCGGCTACAGCGTCCTCACCGGCAGCGTGCTCGACTCGACGACCCGCGAGCGCGAGCTGGTCGAGACGTTCTCGGCCCGCCGGGTGGACGGGCTCGTCGTGTCGCCGAACGACGACCTGGTGGAGACGCTGGCGCTGGAGCGCCGCAACGGTGTCGTCGTCGTGTACATCGACCGGCTGCCCGGCCGGCTGGACGCGGACGCCGTCGTCTCGGACAACCGGGCCGGGGCCCGGGCCGGCGTCGAGCACCTGCTTGCCAGCGGGCACCGCCGGGTCGCGATGGTGGGTGACACGCACACCATCCACACCGCCGAGGAGCGCTACCTCGGCTACGTGGAGGCGCACGCGGCCCACGGGGTGCCGCTGGATCAGACCCTGCAGGCGCGCGACGTGCACGGAGGTGACGCCGGGACCGAGGCGGCCGGCCGGATCCTCGACCTCGCCGACCCGCCGACGGCCCTGTTCACCGCCCAGAACATGCTCACCGTCGGCGCGGTGCGGGCGCTGCGGGCTCGCGGGCTGGAGCACGAGGTGGCGCTGGTGGGTTTCGACGACTTCCTGCTGTCGGACCTGCTGGACCCGCCGGTGACGGTGGTCGCCCAGGACCCGGACCAGATCGGCCGGATCGCGGCCGAGCGGTTGATGGCGCGGATCGAGGGGGACATGTCGCCGCCGCAGGTGCACGTCGTGCCGACGACGCTGCTGCCACGCGGCTCCGGCGAGCTGCCGCTCGCGGCCGGGGGCTGAGCTGTCCTCTGGCCCCGGACAGGTGCACCCTGGGGGCATGAGCGAAGAGCACGAGGTCGGGCCGGCCGAGACGCTGACCCCGGGGACCGTCACGGGGGCCGGTCCGTACGCGGTGGGGAACAGCGGCGGCGAGCTGTTCGCCGTGACGAGGCGGTGCCGTCACCTCGGTGCCGACCTGGCCGGTGGGAAGATCGACGAGCAGGGCCGGCTGGTCTGCCCCTGGCACCAGTCGGCCTACGACGTGCGCACCGGCCGGATGGTGCGGGGACCGCAGGGCGTGTTCGCCAAGATCCCGGGTCTGGGCGCGGTGTTCCGTGGGATCACCCGGGTGCTGCCGCTGGGCCGCGGCACGGTCGTCGAACGGGACGGCTGCCTGTACGTGCGCTAGCCGTTGTGTCCAGCTGGCTCACGAGCCCCCGACGACCACGTTCCACTCGCGCACCCGCCACGACCGCACCAACCCGTTCAGCACGTACGGGTCGGAGGCGGCGAAGGCCTCGACCACCGCGCGGTCCTCGGTCGACCACACCAGCAGCGCCTCGTCGGCCGGCTCGGCGAAGGCACCCGCCAGGGCGAGCTCGCCGCGCGCGTGCGCGGCCCGGGCCAGGCCGAGGTGCTCGTCGCGGAACTCGCCACGGCGGTCCAGGTAGTCGTCCACCAGGTCGTACTGCAGCGCCAGGTACATGAGGAGCATCCTCACAGGTACCGGCTCGTCGTACGACCAGGAGGTTCGACATGCGTCTCCCTCGCCCGTCCCACGCCACGGTGGTGGCCTACCTCGCCCTGTTCGTCGCCATGTCCGGGACGGCGGTCGCCGCCACCGGGGGAGTGTTCGTGCTCGGTGACACCAACCGGGCCGGCCACGCCTCGGTGCTCGTCAACCGGTCGGGCACGCCGCTGGAGCTGCGCGCCGAGCAGGGTCGCGCCCCGCTGCGGGTCAACACCGAGCGACGAGTCCGCCACCTGAACGCCGACCTGCTCGACGGGAAGGACTCCGGTCAGCTGCTGCCGAGCCTCTGCCCGGAAGGATCGAGCGAGCAGTTCTTCGCCGCCGTGAAGGCCGGTTGCACCGAGGTCGTCCAGGTCTCCGAGGCCATGCAGCTGGCCATGCCCGAGTACGCGGCGACGGGCCCCATCCCCGGCGCGGACGTCCTGTGCCCGCCCGGTCATCACGCAGTCTCGGGTGGGTACCGCCTGGCAGACGACACCGTCAGGATCAAGAGCTCGGAACCCTTCCACCTCAGGTACACGGTGTTCGCCTGGGAGATCCGGCTGTTCCCCGGCGCATCCCAGGCGTCCGTGGAGGCCAGCACTGCGTGGGCGATCTGCGTGGGGCTGCACCCGCCGGTCTGATCCGGCTCAGCCCTTGAGGTCGGGGAAGTCCTCCTCGCGGAACTCGTTCTCGGCCCGCCCCTCCCGCTCGTGCTCGGCGGTGCGCAGCTCGACCCGGCGGATCTTGCCGCTGATCGTCTTCGGCAGGTCGCCGAACTCCAGCCGGCGGACCAGCTTGTACGGCGCCAGGTGCTCGCGGACATAGCGCAGGATCGACTCGGCGGTCGTGGCGTCGGGGGCATGGCCTGCGGCCAGCACGACGTACGCCTTGGGGACCGCCAGCCGCACCGGGTCCGGCGCGGGAACGACCGCCGCCTCGGCCACCGCCGGGTGCTCGATCAGCACGCTCTCCAGCTCGAACGGGGAGATCCGGTAGTCGCTCGCCTTGAACACGTCGTCGCTGCGCCCGACGTAGGTGATGTAGCCGGCCTCGTCCCGGCTGGCGACGTCGCCGGTGTGGTAGTAGCCGCCCCTCATCACCTCGTCGGTGAGGGTCTGGTCGTCGCGGTAGCCGACCATCAGCGCGGTCGGCCGGACCGCGAGGTCCAGGCAGATCTCGCCCTCGGTGCCGGCCTCGGACGTGACCGGGTCGAGCAGCGCCACGGTGTATCCGGGGAGCGGCAGGCCCATCGAGCCGGGCTTGAGCAGGGCACCAGGCGGGTTGCCGATCTGCGCAGTGGTCTCGGTCTGGCCGTAGCCGTCCCGGACCGTCTTGCCCCACGCCTTCTGCACCTGCTCGATCACCTCGGGATTCAGCGGTTCGCCGGCGCCGACAACCTCGCGCAGTGACGGCACCGGGTGGCCCCGGAGGTCCTCCTGCACGAGCATCCGCCACACCGTCGGCGGGGCGCAGAACGTGGTCACGCCGCAGCGGGCCATCGTGTGGAGCAGCGCGGCCGCGTCGAACCGCTGCTGGTTGACGACGAACGCGGTGGCCCCGGCGATCCACGGCGCGAAGACACTGCTCCAGGCGTGCTTCGCCCAGCCGGACGACGAGACGTTGAGGTGCACGTCGCCGGGCTGCAGGCCGATCCAGTACGCCGTGGAGAGGTGCCCCACCGGGTAGGACACGTGGGTGTGCTCCACCAGCTTCGGCCGGGCCGTCGTGCCGCTGGTGAAGTAGAGCAGCAGGGTCTCGTCGGCCTTCGTCTCGACCTCGGCGGTGAACGTGTCGAGGTGGTCGAACGAGTCGTCGTAGCGCAGCCACCCGGCGACGGGGGCACCGACCGCAATCCGGGTCCAGTCACCGGGGACGTCGGCGAACTTGTCGGTGTCGGCCGAGGCGGTCACGACGTGGCGGACCTTGCCGCGCTCGACCCGGTCGGCCAGGTCCCGCGGGCCCAGCAGCGTGGTCGCGGGGATCACCACGACGCCGAGCTTGATGCAGGCCAGCATCACCTCCCACAGCGGTGCGACATTGCCCAGCACCAACAGCAGCCGGTCGCCCCGGTCGACGCCCTCGGCGCGCAGCCAGGACGCGAGCTGGGACGAGCGGTCCGACAGCTCGGCGTAGGTCAGCCGGTCCTCGGAGCCGTCGCCGTGCACGATCCACAGCGCCGGGACGTCTGGCTGCTCGGCCGACAGCACGTCGAACCAGTCAAAGCCGAAGTTGAAGTGGGTCAGGTCCGGCCAGCGGAACTCGGTGACCGCCCGCTCGTAATCGTCGCGGTACGTCTGCAGGAGGTCCCGCGCGGCCCGGAACGTCTCGGTTGCTGTCTCGTTCGTTGCCATCTGGCGACCCTCGCACCGGTCCTGTCGAGGGTCAACGGGGGACGACGCCCAGGTCGGCCCGGGTCAGGCCGAGCAGGCGGTGCAGGGCCCGGTGGCCGGGGTCGGTCACCCGCATCGCCCTGCCGGTCGTGCGCTCGACCCAGCCGTTGTCCGTCAGCCGCGTGCAGAGGGCTGCCCCGGCCGCACCGGCCAGGTGGGGGCGCCGCTCGGTCCAGTCCAGGCAGGTGCGGACCAGCGGTCGGCTGCCGGCGCGCAGCCCACCCACGTCGACGCCGAGGTCGTGCAGCCACCGCTCGCCGGCGTCGGTGAGTGCGACCCCCCGGCGTACCGAGACCAGGTCGCGGTCGGCCAGCGCGTCCATGACCGCGACGCCGAGCCGGCCGGCCAGGTGGTCGTAGCAGGTGCGGCCACGGGCCAGCGCCTCGCTCGCCGTGACGGCGCGCAGGGACTGGGGCGTGGTGCCGGGACCGGCCTGGACGGCGAGGGACTCGACCAGCTGCGCGGCGGCCCGGCCTGCGAGCCGCAGGTACCGGTGCCGGCCTTGCCGCTCCTGCGCGAGCAGGCCACCTGCCACCAGCTGGTCCAGGTGCTCGCTCGCGGTGGACCTGGCCACCCCGGTCGCCGTCGCGAGCTCGCCGGCCGTCCAGGCCCGGCCGTCCATCAGCGCCAGGCACATGCCGGCCCGGGTGGGGTCGGCCAGCAAGCCGGCCAGCCGGGCGATCGACGCGCCGTCCGCCGGGGTCCTCACCGCGGCGACCTTCGTCCCGTACGCCGGGACAGGGCGACCCCGGCGAGGCACAGGGCGCCGCCCACGAAGGCCAGCGCGACCGGCGTCTCGCCCAGCAGCACCCAGGCCAGCACGATCGTGACCGGCGGCACGAGGTAGGTGGTCGCCCCCATCCGGCCGGCGGTCGTGTGCGACAGGGCGTAGGCCCAGGTCGTGAACGCGATCGCGGTGGGGAACGCGCCCAGGTAGACGACCCAGCCGAGGGTCGAGAGCCGTGCGTCGCCCGCCTCCTCGACCAGCTGTGGCGTGAACGGCAGGCAGGCGACCGCCCCGATCGTGCAGGCCAGCCAGGTGACCTCGAGCGCCGGCAGCCGGGACAGCAGCGGCTTCTGGGCGACCACGCCGACGGCGTAGCCGACCGCGGCGACGAGGCAGAGCAGGACGCCGGCCGTCCCGGCGTCGTGCCCGGAGGTGGCGGCGCCGATCACGACGACCCCGGCGAAGGCCACCAAGCTGCCGGTGACCAGGTGCCGCGGGAAGCCCTCTCCGAGCAGGACGCCGGCGAGCAGCGCGAGCAGCAGCGGCCCGACGTTGACCAGCATCGCGGTGGTGCCCGCGTCGACCCGCTGCTCCGCGGCGTTGAGAGCAATGTTGTAGACGCCGAACCACAGCAGCCCGCAGACCAGCAGCAGCGGCCAGTCGCGGCGG
>JAVEDA010000141.1 GCA_030841195.1 Actinomycetota bacterium
TCAGCGAACCGTCGCGCCGCCGCGCGCAGCTCGGCCTCGGCGTCCAGCCCGGCGGCGCGGCTCTCGACGACCAGGCTCATCAGCCTGGCGCCGAGGTCGTCACCCTCGACGACCTCGACGTCGACGCCGTTCTTCTCGGCTCGGTGCACCAGCTTGGTGGCCAGTGACAGCGCGGGCAACGCCATCGGCACACCGTCGACCGCGGAGGACCGGCCCTTCTCGGCCGCCTTCTGCCGTTCCCAGCCGGCCTCGACGTCGGCGGCCGTGTCGGCGGTGGACGTGCCGAACACGTGGGGGTGCCGGCGTACCAGCTTGTCGACGATGTCGCCGGCCACGTCGTCGACCGACCAGGGCTCGTCCGGGTGCTCGGCGGCGATCCGGGAGTGGAAGACCACTTGGAGCACCAGGTCGCCGAGCTCCTCGCGCAGGTGCCGCCGGTCGCCGGTCTCGATCGCCTCGAGTGTCTCGTAGGTCTCCTCGACCAGGTAGGTCATCAGCGACTCGTGGGTCTGCTCGGCGTCCCAGGGGCAGCCGCCGGGGGACCGCAGCCGGTCCATCACGGCCACCAGGTCCAGCAGCCGGGCACCCGGCAGGTCGTAGGAGCCCGGGAGCACCTCCAGCTCGACGTCGGCTGCCCCCGCCTGCAGCGCCTCGCCGAGGGCCAGGCCGAGCTCCTGGTCGCCGTCTGCGCCCACCAGCCAGACGACGTCCCGGTCCTCGGTCAGACCCAGCAACCGGTACGCCGTGTCGCGTGCCCCCGTCGCCGGTCCGGTGTGCACCTCGACGCCCTCGGCGAGCAGGTAGGGCTCGAGCGGGTGGCCCTCGGCGGCGACCACCAGCGCGCCGGAGCGCAGCACGTCCCACGCCTGCGCGCTGAGCAGCCCCGGTGCGACCCGCGGGGAGGTCGGGAGCAGGACCAGCCGGCGGGCGCTCACAGGCTTCGCTCGCGTCAGCCGTTGAGCTCGGCCGCGGACTTCGAGAGCCCACCGCTCTCCAGGGCCACGACACCGCGGCTCAGGCTCCACTTGCCGTAGCGCGGGTTCACCTCGATGTCCATCGACTTGGCGGTGCGGGAGAGCAGGGTGCTGGTCTTGTTGGTCTCGACCGCCGAGGTCGGGTCGCCGCCGGCCGCGAGCTTGATGGTGATCCGCTTGAACAGCAGCTGGTCCTTGAACCAGCGGTCCAGGTAGGCGGGGGCCAGGACGCTCGGCTGCTGCTGGCCGGCCAGGGCGCGGATCAGGCCCTTGCGGCCGCCGGTGCTCTTGAGCAGGTCGTCCCGGGCGGCCGCGACCCGGCCGGCGCTGACCCCCACGCCCTCCTTGCTAGCCACCTTGTCGATGACCTCGGACAGGATGAGCCGCTGGAGGATGTCCCGCTGCACCTGCCCCGAGTCGGCGCCCGGCACGATCTTCAGGTAGGCGCGGGCCGACGCCTGCACGTCGTCGGTGCTGATCCGCTTGCCGTCGACGACCGCGGCGGCACCGAGTCGTTGGTCCGAGCAGCCGGACAGCCCGGCAGCGGCGACGAGCGCGATCGCGAGGGCGGCGGCGGTGCGGGTGAGGCGGGTCATCGCGGTCCTTCGGCAAGTTCGGCGAGCAGCACGGCCAGGACGAGGTCGCGGCACCAGTGCAGGAGCTCGACGTCGTGCAGCGGCTGCCCACCGACCCGGGCGGTCATGGGCTTCGGCACCAGGATCGTACGGACTGCGTGCTTGACCAGGGTGCCCGGGTAGAGCCGCTGCAGCCGGAGCTGGGCGCTCTCGGGCAGCTCGACGGGGGCGAACCGGATGCTGTTGCCGGCCAGGGCGACCTCGGTGAGGCCGGCCCGGCGGGCGAGGATGCGGAACCGGGCCACCTCGAACAGGTTGGTGACCGGTGTCGGGGGCTCGCCGTAACGGTCGTCGAGCTCGGCCCGCACGGCCTCGAGGTCCTCCTCGGAGGAGACAGCCGCCAGCTTGCGGTAGGCCTCCAGCCGCAGCCGCTCCCCCGGGATGTAGTCGTGCGGCAGGTGGGCGTCGACCGGCAGCTCGACCTTGACGTCCCTGAGCACCTCGGCACCCTCGCCCTTGAAGTCGGCGACGGCCTCGCCGACGAGCCGGACGTAGAGGTCGAAGCCGACAGCGGCGATGTGGCCGGACTGCTCCCCGCCGAGCAGGTTGCCGGCACCGCGGATCTCGAGGTCCTTCATCGCGATCCACATGCCCGACCCGAGGTCGCTGTGCGCAGCCATGGTGGCCAGGCGGTCGTGCGCGGTCTCGGTGAGCGGCTTCTCCGGCGGGTACAGCAGGTAGGCGTAGGCGCGCTCCCGGCTGCGACCGACCCGGCCGCGCAGCTGGTGCAGCTGGGACAGGCCCATCACGTCGGCCCGGTCGAGGATCAGCGTGTTGGCGTTGGAGATGTCGAGGCCGCTTTCCACGATCGTGGTGCAGACCAGGACGTCGAACCGCTTCTCCCAGAAGTCGAGCACGACCTGCTCGAGGGCGTGCTCGTTCATCTGGCCGTGCGCAGTGGCGACCCGCGCCTCGGGCACCAGCTGGCGCAACCGGGCCGCCGCCCGGTCGATCGACTCGACCCGGTTGTGGATGTAGAAGATCTGGCCCTCGCGCAGCAGCTCGCGCCGGATGGCCGCGCCGATCTGCTTCTCGTCGAA
>JAVEDA010000150.1 GCA_030841195.1 Actinomycetota bacterium
GCTACGACCCGCGCCGCCGGGCCGCGCAGGCCGCGGTGCTGCAGGTGGTGCTGCCGCAGGTCCGTGACGTGCGCCGGGCCGGGGCCGCCTCGCTGGACCTGTGCGCCCTCGCCACCGGCCGGGTGGACGGCTACTACGAGCAGGGGCTCAAGCCGTGGGACCTCGCGGCCGGTGGGCTGGTCGCCGCCGAGGCCGGCGCGGTGGTCACCGGGCTGCACGGCCGCCCGGCGGGGGAGGCGCTGGTGGTGGCGGCCCGGCCGCCGCTGGTCGGCGCCCTGGTCGCCGTGCTCGAGGGCCTGGACGCGGACGCCGACCCGCTGGCCTGACCAACGGACCGGCGGACGGGTGAACCTGTCGCTACGCGACCGCGCCGTGCTCCTGGGCGAGGCGGTGCAGCGACTCGATCTCGCCGAGCCGGACCTGGGCCAGGTAGTCGTCGCCGTCGCGCTGGGCCTCTTCGAGCGACCGGGTCGCCGTGTCCAGGCGGATCTGGATCTCCTGCTGGAACTCGCTCATGAGCGCAACCCTCTCATCGCCGGACGACACCGGTGTGAACGCGCGATGTCTACCCGCTGTCACCATGTGCCGAAACCCCCCAAGGTGGCAGAAGTCACCCCGGCGCCCGCGCCGGGCGGCCCGGCGGTGGACACAGGGCAGCGCAACTCCCGGCCGTCCGCTAGTCTCCGCGCTCGCGCTCCGGCCGACGCCGGGCGCACACTCGTGGGACGGCAAGACCGGACCGGGGCACAAATCGGCCGGGTCGAGCGTTACACGGCCCGCACGACCCGAGCACAAGCACCGACGACCAACGTGGCACCGACGACGTGGCACCCGCCACCCTCGGGCGAAGGGGTGACCTCTCCAACCATGGCGACCGACTACGACTCGCCCCGCAAGACCGACGACGAGATGTCCGAGGACAGTCTCGAGGAGCTGAAGGCCCGCCGGCAGGACAAGTCCGCCGGTGCGGTCGACGTCGACGAGGCCGACCTGGCCGAGTCCCTCGAGCTTCCCGGCGCTGACCTGTCCAACGAAGAGCTTTCGGTGCGGGTCCTCCCGCGCCAGGCAGACGAGTTCACCTGCTCGCGCTGCTTCCTCGTGCACCACCGCAGCCAGCTGGCCAAGGAAGTGAAGGGCCAGCTGATCTGCAAGGAGTGCGCGGCCTGAGAGTTCGACACCCGAAATCCGGGCAGGCCACCAGCATGACCGAACGACCTGACGCCGACGGCGTCTCCGCCTCCGACCAGGGGCGGAGCACCGTCGGCGATCTCGTTGCCAAGGTGACCACGTCCGGTGACCTTGACGGCTCTCCCCAGACCAAGCGCGAGCGAGCCCGCGACCTCGGCCGCCTGACGACGGCGCTGGCGGCCTCCGCCCGCACCGCGGGGAGAGCCTCGGTTCTCGGCGGCACCTGGCTCGCCGACCTGGTGCTCGACGTCGCGCCACGGATCCCGTTCCGGGACGGCCCGACCCTGCGGGCCCAGCACCCAGGGCTCTCCGACGACGACCTGGCCCAGGTGATCATCTCCGGCGCGGCCAAGACGTCCGCGACCGTCGGGGCCGCCGGCGGGGCGCTGGCCGCGGTGGAGTTCACCGCGCCGCCGACGCTGCTCACCGCACCGGTCCAGCTCGCGGCCGAGACGCTTCTCGTCGCGACCGTCGAGATCAAGCTGATCGCCGAGCTGCACGAGGTGTACGGCGTGCCGGCGACCGGCCCGCTGCGTGGCCGCGCGGTGGCCTACGTGGTGGCGTGGTCGGAACGCCGCGGCATCGACCCGCTGTCACCGTCGCTGCTCACGTTCTCCCTGGGCGCCTCGGCCAAGCGAGCCCTGCGGAACCGGTTGATCCGCCGGGCCGGGCGCAACCTCGCCACGCTGGGCCCGCTGATGAGCGGTGCGGTCGCCGGCAGCGTGGTCAACCACCGGGAGACCCGGCGGCTGGGGGAGCAGGTCCGCGACGACCTCCGCCACCGCGGCCGCACCATCCGGGGCGAGACCGTCAGCCGCTGACCCGGGTCGCCCGGGCGTCGTCGATGGCCGCCGCGAGCTCGGCCGGCCGCCGGCTGGCCACGAACCAGTACGGCGTGGGGTCCGCCGGGTCGCGCACCGGCGCCCGCACGCCGGCCGGGACCCAGCCGCGGATCAGGTGGTAGGCCGCCGGGTCCGACGCGGGCCCACGCACCTCGCGGGCCTGAGCCGGGTCGAGCACCTCCACCGGGCCGAGGAACCGCACCGGGATGCGGGCCGGCCCGGCCAGCAGGTCGCCGTCGACCACCCGCACGACCGCGGCGGAGCGGACCAGGACCACCGAGAGCAGCACTCCCGGCACGAGCATCGCGAGCAGCCCCGCCGCCGGTCCGAGGGCCGCGTAGAACGAGATGCCGAGAAAGGCCGCGCCGACCCACACGGCGACCCACAGCGCGACCGGCGGGGTCAGCCTCTCGGCGTACGTCTGCATGGGTTCAGCCTCGCACCATGCAGCTCGGGGGTAGTTAGGGTGCCGACATGCCGATACCCACGGGAGACCGCCCCTTCGACCGGCTCGTCGCCGAGCTGGTCGCCGACCAGTGCACCGCCAGCCCGACCCTGGGCAGCGTCCTCGGGCTGACGGAGTACGACGAGTTGCTGCCGGACCTGTCGGTCGACGGCGTGGCCGCCCGCGAGCGCGCCGAGGACGCCTGGGTCGCCCGGCTCCGCGACCTCGACCCGGCCGACCTGACCGACGACGAGCTCGTCGACCGGGACCTGGCCCTGATGGTCCTGCGCGGCCGCGAGGTCATGCGCGGCTGGGCCGACTGGCGGCGCAGCCCGGACCACTACGCCGGCACCGCCCTGTCGGCGGTGTTCGTGCTCCTGACCCACCGGCTGCGGCCGGAGCCGGAGCTGGCCCGGGCCGTCGCCGCCCGGCTGCGCGCCACTCCCGCGCTGCTGGAGCAGGGCATCGACAACCTGGATCCCGCTCTCGCCCACCCGGCGCTGCTGCGCCGGGCGCTGGGCCAGATCGGGGCGGGTTCCGTCTACGCCCGGTCGGTGGCCGACGAGTTCTCCGACGAGGAGTCGGCGGCGCTGGTGCGGGCGGCCGGCGAGGAGGCGGCCGTGGCCTACGAGCGGTTCGGGGCCCACGTCGAGTCCCTGGTCGACAAGGCCAGCGGCGACTGGGCGATCGGCGAGAAGCTCTACGACGCCCTGCTCACCGAGGCCGAGGGCCTGGCCTACGGCACCCGCGCGCTGCGGGACAAGGGCCAGGCCGCGTACGACGAGCTGGCTGCCGACATGCGGGCCAGGGCGCAGGCGCTGCGCGGCACCGACGACTTCATCGCCGTGGTCAAGGGCTTCAACGACGACCACCCGGCCACTCCAGAGGCGATGCTCGCGCTCTACCGCGAGGCGACCGACGAGGCGCGGGCGTTCTGCGTCGAGCACGAGCTGGTCACCATGCCCGAGGGGGAGCGCTGCGAGGTCGTGCCGTCGGCGCCGTTCAGCCGGGCGATGCTGGCCGTCGCCCACTACATGGCACCGC
>JAVEDA010000171.1 GCA_030841195.1 Actinomycetota bacterium
CGGCTGCCGGTGCACCAGGTGGAGAAGCTCAGCCGGCTCGGCCGGACCCGGCGGGACATGTCCGCCTCGCTCGGGCGGGACGCGACCGACGTCGAGGTGGCGGCCGAGATGGGCCTCGACCTCGAGACGGTCGAGGACCTCGACCGCATCTCCCGGGCTCCCGCCAGCCTGGACGCCCTCGTCGGTGACGACGGCGGCACCACGCTGGGCGACCTGGTCGACGCCGCCGACCCGAGTCCCGAGGACATCGTGGTCGAGCACGACTCCCGCGACGCGCTGGTCGGGCTGGTGGACCGGCTCACGGCCCGCGAGGCGGAGGTCATCCGGTCCCGCTACGGGCTGGTGCCCGGGCCGAAGCAGACCTACGAGCAGATCGCCGGCCGGATCGGGGTGTCCCGCGAGCGGGTCCGCCAGATCGAGCGGGAGGCGCTGGACCGGCTCAAGCTGTGGGTGAGCGAGGACGAGTGAGCAGCGGCCCGTCGTGCGGGCAGTGCTCCAGGGCCGGCCCGTCCACCGGGCAGTGGAAGTAGTGCTGCACCGCAGGCTCGGCCGGCTGACCGGCCTCCTGGTCGGGCGGCGCCGGCGAGCGCACCAGCCAGAACGCCAGCAGGCCACCCACGGCCAGCAGGCCGGCACAGATCATCATCGCCGAGCGGTACGCCGGTAGCAGCAGCTCCGGGTCGGCATAGGCCGCGCCGTCCAGCCCGACCAGCAGCGGCAGGGCGGCCACCGCGAGCAGACCCGCGACCCGGGCCACCGCGTTGTTGACCCCGCTGGCGATGCCGGCGTGCCGGTCCGGCGCGGCCGCGAGCACGGTCGCGGTCAGCGGGGCCACCGTGAAGCACATGCCCAGGCCGAACAGCGACACCCCCGGCAGCACGTCGAGCACGAACGACGTGTCGCTGTCGACCCGCCAGGCCAGCAGCATCGCCGCCGCGGACGAGAGCAGCGGGCCGACCGTCATCGGCAGTCGCGGCCCGATCCGGGTGGCTAGCGCTCCCATCCGGGACGAGAGCAGGAGGAGCAGAACGGTCATCGGGATCAGGGCCGAGCCCGCTTCCAGCGGCGAGTAGCCCGCCACGACCTGCAGGGTCAGAACCAGGAACAGGAACACGCCGCCGAGCGCGCCGTAGACCGCGAAGGTCACCAGGTTGGTCGCGGTGAACAGCCGCGAGCTGAAGATGCCGAGCGGCAGCATCGGCGCCCGCGCCGAGTGCTCGCGCCAGACGAACGCCGCCAGCCCCGCGACGCCGACGAACAGTGTCACCAGCACCATCGGCGAGCCGAGGCCGCTCTGCTGCCAGGCGATCAGCGCATAGGTCAGCGCACCTAGCCCGACCGCGCCCAGCGCAGCTCCCAGCAGGTCCAGGGAGTGCGACGCATCGGGGTTGCTGCTCTCCGGCACGTGCCGGGTCGCCACCACGACCACCGCCACGGCAAGAGGCAGGTTGATGAGGAAGACCCAGCGCCAGCCGGCCGTCTGGACCAGGTAGCCGCCGAGGAACGGCCCGGCCGCGCCCGCGATGCCCGCCAGGCCGGACCACGCGCCGATCGCCCGCATCCGGTCCTGCGGCCGGAACGACGACTGCAGGATCGCCAGGCTGCCGGGAGTCAGCAGGGCACCGCCGATCCCCTGGACCGCCCTGGCCGCCACCAGGGTCTGCACGTTCGGCGCGATGCCGCAGGCCAGCGACGCGACCGCGAACCACACGACGCCGATGACGAACACCCGCCGCCGGCCGAACCGGTCACCGAGCGAGCCGCCCAGCAGGATGAACGAGGCCAGCGTCAGGGTGTAGGCGTTGATGGTCCACTGAAGGCCCGAGACGTCCGCGTCCAGCGACTCCCCGATGCTCGGCAGCGCGACGTTGACGACGGTGCCGTCGATGAAGGCGAGGCCGGAGCCGAGCACCGTGGCCGCGAGCACCCAGCGGGCCCGCGGCTCGCCGAACGCCAGCAGGGCTGGGGTGCCGGCAGTCACCGGCGCGTCGGCCATGACGCCGAGGCTAACCTTCGTCGGGTGGTCGAGGCAGCGGGCTACTCAGGCACTCCGTTGCCACGCAAGCTCGGCATCGTCGCGGGCAGCCGGGTCCTGCTCGTCGGCGCACCGCCGGAGTTCGGGCTGGGCCCGCTCCCGGACGTCGACGTGCACCGCCGGGCCGGCCGAACGCCGTACGACGTGGTGCTGGCCTTTGCGCCGGACCGGCGGGCGCTCGCCGCCCGGTTCGGCCCCGCCAGCCGTCGGCTCACGACGGCCGGCGGCCTCTGGGTCGCGTGGCCGAAGAAATCCAGCGGCGTGCCCACCGACCTGGACGACAACGTCGTGCGCGAGTTCGGGCTGGCCACCGGGCTGGTCGACAACAAGGTCTGCGCCATCGATGCGACCTGGTCCGGGCTGCGGTTCGTGGTGCGGCTGCGCGACCGCTAGCAGCGGCAGTCGCCCCGACGTCCCACGCGGAAGGGTGCGGACCTGGCACCCTGAGCCGCGTGCGCAAGCTGCTGGTCCTCCTCGGTGTTGCCTGGATCGCGGTCAACCTCTACGGGGCCTGGCTGGCCGTCGAGCACAAGCGCCCCTACGACCTGTCCTGGCTGGACCAGCCCGGCTCCAAGGAGACCGTCGGCGAGGACTGGCTGCACGGCTGGGGCACCGGGCTGGCCATGCCGTTCGCGGTCGCCGCGGTCGTCGCAGTGCTGACGGTGATCGCGACCTTCAGCGGCGGGACCGGCAAGCTCTCCGCCCTCCTGCTCACCGTCATCGGAGGCCTGTGCCTCTTCTACACGCTGACCAACGACCTCACCATCCAGCGGCTGAAGAACACCAAGATCGAGCACCTCGAGCTCGCGGTGATCTCCGCGACGCTGACCGTCACGGGGCTGATGGTGCTGTTCGGGTTCCTCACTGTGCTCACGACGCCCAAGACGCACCGCCGCTGACCCACGAGGTCAGCCGCGGACCCGCAGCTCGCCGACCCGGCCGGGCGCGCCGGTGCTCGTGCCCAGCGGCACGACCCGGACGAACCGGGTGGCCCGGTCCCGCAGGTCGTAGGTCTCGAACGAGGTGACGCGCCCGCTGCTGACCCCGCCCCGGACGGTCGTCCAGCGCCGGCCGTCCACCGACGTCTGCACCCGGTACCTGGTGGCGCTGCTGGCGCCGGCCGCCCACCGGACCGACACGGCGCTGACCCGGTGCCGGCTGCCGAGGTCGACCCGCAGGCCGCCCCCGGCACCGCGCCGGGTGCTCGCCGGCCGCAGCGCAGGCCGGTCGGAGGGCAACAGCTGCACCCGGAGCAGGGCCTCGAGCAGGTAGTAGTCGCCGTAGGTCACGCCCGCGTCGTCGTACGTCGGGTCGTGGCGCCCGTGCAGCAGCACCGACCAGGCGCCGGTGCCCCGGGCCAGGTAGGCCGGCCCGACCAGTGACCGCAGAGTGCGCAGGCCGGCCGCCCGCCAGGTCGCCCGACTCGCCGCGTTGGGGTCGATCCGGGCCAGCTCGAGCAGACCGGCCGCCTGCACGGCCGCGGCCGTCGTGTCGCGGCGGGTGCCAGGCGCGTCGTAGTCCCACCACGGCACGCTGTCAGCCGGGGCGTGTGTCACCACGAAGCCGGCGGCCTTGCGGGCCGCGGCCAGCAGCCGCGGGTCGCCGGTCTCGCGGTAGGCCGTGGTGAGGCCGTGCACGGCCCAGGCCTGGCCGCGGGCCCAGGTCGAGGTGTCGGAGACCCCCTGCGCGGTTCCCGACCAGACCGGCTGGCCGGTCGACTCGTCGAACCGGACCACCTGGAAGGTGCTGCCGTCCGCACGCAGGTGCCAGCGCGCCGTGGTGAGTGCGCTCTGAAGGGCAATGGCCCGCCACTCGGGGAGACCGCCGTGGTCCGCGGCCCAGAACAGCAGCTCGAGGTTCATCAGGTTGTCGACGATGACGTTGACCTGCCCGGGTGGCGCATCACCGCAGCGGATCACCCCGGCCGCCGGCACGTAGCGACTGGCCAGGGCCGCCGCCGCTCGCAGGGTCACCGCGGCGTCGCTGGTGGCGCCCACCAGGTCGGCGCCGCGGCCGAAGCTGGTCTGGATCAGGAAGCCGAGGTCGTGCGCGGTGGTGTCGTCCTGCCGCACGGCGAGCGGAGCCTGGGTGACAGTGGCCCGTCGAGCCCAGTGCCGGCGGCCGTCGACCTCGTAGGCGAGCCACAGCCGACCGGGCCAGAAGCCGGCCAGCCAGCCGCTGGTGTCCTCGGTCCGCCAGGGGCTGTCCCCCACCGTCACCGTGGGGAACCGGCCCAGCGCCAGTCGACGGTCGGTGCGGGCGAGCTGGGCCAGGGCGAAGGTGCGGGCCTGCCGGAACGCCACCTCCGACCGGACCTCGTGCACCCGCGCCGACGCCGGTGCGGCCGGCACCGGCGGCCCGGTCAGGGCGGCGACGGCCAGCAGCACGGCGGCGAACCGGCCGGCCGGCCCCAGGTGGCGCATGCCTCCCGACGGTAGCGCCGGGAGACACCCGCCGGGTCAGTCCGCGGCGACGTCCGCGCCGCGCAGCGGGGAGAACCAGGTCCAGAGCACGGTGGTCAGGGCACCGACCGCGCCGACCCAGAGCGCCGGTCGCAGGCCGTACGCCGTGCCGAGCGCGCCCCCGGCGAGCGCCCCGACGGCCTTGACCCCCTGGGTGACCGTGGACAGCGAGGCGTTGACCCGCGCCAGCATCTCCCGCGGCACCTCGCTGAGCACCAGCGCGCCGGTGTTGACGTCGAACAACATGATCGCGATGCCGACGATCACCTCGTTGGTCAGCAGGACGGCGAGCACCAGCCAGCGCGGCCCGTGTGCGGCCGGGAACGCGATCATGCCGAGGGAGAAAACCGCAGACCCCAGCACGATGGTGCGGCCGCGACCGATCCGGTGCGCCACCTTCGGGGCCAGCAGCGCGCCCACCAATGAGCCGGCGCCACCGGCAACGGTCACCGCGGCAATCATCACCGGCGTGAAGTCCTGGGCCCGGGTGAGGTAGACGACGAGCAGCGCGAAGATCATCAGACCGAAGAAGTTCACGTTCGCGGCGGCGCCGGCGATCGCGCGCAGCCGCCGGTCCCGCCAGAGGTGGGACAGGCCCTCGCCTATCTCCGCCCGGAGCAGCCGGCGCGCGGCGGGGACGTGTCCGACCCGTTCCGGGGCGCGAACCCGGGACAGCAGCACCGCCGAGACGAGGAAGGACGCCGCGTCCACCAGCACGGCGACCGGTGCGGTGAGGAGCTGGACCAGGCTGCCGCCCAGCCCCGGGCCGGCCAGCATCGCGGTCGCCTCCGCGGCCTTGAGCCGGGCGCTGGCCTCGGTGAGCCCCTCGTCCGGGACGACGTCCGGCAGGTGCGCGCCGAACGCCGGCCGGAAGGTCACCCGGACCATTCCCACCAGCAGCTCGACCACGATCAGCTGGGTGACTGTGAGGGCACCGACGAGGTAGGCGGCCGGCACGGTCAGCAGCAG
>JAVEDA010000181.1 GCA_030841195.1 Actinomycetota bacterium
GCGCTGACCCGGTCCAGCTGGGCGGCCGAGATCAGCGAGCCCATGTCCGGGCCGTAGGCGAGGTCGCTGCCCAGCCGCATTGCCCGGACCCGGGCGAGGAAGCGGTCCAGGAAGGCGTCGTGCACGCTCTCGGCCAGGTAGAGGCGCTCCATCGAGACGCACAGCTGGCCGGCGTTGCTGAAGCAGTCCCGCACCGCTCCCTCGGCCGCACGGTCCAGGTCGGCGTCGGGCAGCACCAGCATCGGGTTCTTGCCGCCGAGCTCGAGCGAGCAGCCGACCAGCCGGCGGGCACAGCGCTCGGCCACCTCGCGGCCGACGGGGGTCGAGCCGGTGAAGCAGACGAAGTCGCCGCCGTCGACGACCGCCCGGCCGACCACCGGTCCGTCGCCGAGCACGACCTGCCAGAGCTCCGGTGGCAGCCCGGCCTCGACGGCGAGGGCCCTGATCCACAGGGCAGTCAGCGCGGTCTGGGTGTCCGGCTTGTGCACCACCGCGTTGCCCGCGACGAACGCCGGGATCGCGTCGGTGACCGCCAAGGTGAGCGGGTAGTTCCAGGGCGACACGATGCCCACCACGCCCTTCGGGTGGTGCAGCTCGTGCGCGCTCGACAGCACCGGCACGATGCCGCTGTGGCGCACCGGCGCGAGGTAGCGGCGGGCGGTGCGCGCGTAGTGCCGGGCGGTCAGCGCCACGTCGATGAGCTCCTCGAGGGCGTGCCGCCGGGCCTTGCCGGTCTCGAGCTGAACCAGGTCGAGGACCTCGTCCTGGCGGTCGAGCACCAGGTCGTGCAACCGCAGGAAGACCGCGGTGCGTTCGGCCAGTGGGCGGGCGGACCACGGCTGCTGTGCGGCCCGCGCCACGGCGTACGCCCTGATGACGTCGTCGGGGGTGGAGACCGGCAGCTCGGCGAGCGGCTCGCCGGTGAAGGGTGCGCAGGTCGTGACGTTATCCGCACCGGGCGAGCGAACGACGGCGTCGGTCAGGTCGGCCGCGGACAGCTGCAGGTGCTCGGTGAGCAGGCCCATGCCGGTGAGGCTATCCGGTGGTATCCGGGCTCCCCAAGATCCTTTGGACGCCGACGCACCACTCGTACGGCGTGTCTGGTGCGGCAGCGTCCAAAGGATCTTCGGGCGGGCCTACTTGCCTTCGCGAGCACCACAGACGGCACCGCCGCCCCTCGACCTGCGCGTCGAGGGCGGCGGTGCCGGTCCTGCGGGAGCTACCTCAGGCGGTCGTCAACGAGGTGTCGTCGACGTAGAAGCTCGTCGCCAGCGAGCTGTCCTCGGCACCGACGAACTTGATCGTCACGGTCCGACCCACGAAGGACGAGAGGTTGAACGTGCGCTGCACGTAGCTGCTCCCGGCGTTCGCGTTGGAGTAGGTCCCCAGCGTCGTGGTGGTCGTGCCGTTGATCACCTGCACCTTGAACGTGTCGTACGCCGTGCTGCCCGACTCGGCGGTCGTGACCTTCAGCCAGAGCGACAGGCTCGCACTGCTGGCCGAGGGGATCGTGACCGACTGCGACAGCGTGTCGGTGTGCGTCGTGCCGTAGCCGTCCAGCCAGCCGAACCACGACCCGGCGTGGGCCTTGGTCGAGTCGCTGCTGATGACGCCGGCCGTCTGCGACCACGAGGTCGCGCCGGACTCGAAGCCGGGGTTGGCCAGCAGGTTGCCCGGCGGCGGCGGGGTGGTGCCACACGTCGTACCGCTCACGCTGATGGCGCTGAAGGCGTTCGCGACACCGGCGCACTGCGAGCTGCTCGCCCCGTAGAGGTCGGTGGCGGCCTTGACCGCTGCCGTGCGCGCACCGGAGTAGTTGGTCGACGACGTCATGTAGACGCTGAGCGCGCGGTACCAGATCTTGGCGGCAGCGTCCCGGCCGATGCCGGCCACCGTCGACCCGTTGCACGTCGGGCTGTTGTAGGAGACACCGTTGATCGTCTTGGCGCCGCTGCCTTCCGACATCAGGTAGAACACGTGGTTCGCCGGGCCGGACGAGTAGTGCACGTCCAGGTTTCCGACGCCGGAGTACCAGCAGTCGGCCGAGCCGCCGTCCTTGCTCGGCTTGTCCATGTAGCGCAACGGGGTGCCGTTGCCGTTGATGTCGATCTTCTCGCCGATCAGGTAGTCACCGACGTCGGTCGGGTTGTTGGCGTAGAACTCCACCGCAGTGCCGAAGATGTCGCTGGTGGCCTCGTTCAGACCGCCGGACTCGCCGGAGTAGGTGAGGTTCGCGGTGTTCTCGGTGACGCCGTGGCTCATCTCGTGGCCGGCGACGTCCAGCTCGGTCAGCGGCTTGGTGTTGCCGGTGCCGTCGCCGTAGGTCATCTGGGTCCCGTCCCAGAAGGCGTTGTTGTAGCCGTTGCCGTAGTGCACCCGCGAGCGCACCCCGGTGCCGTTGTTGAAGATGCCGTTCCTGCCGAGGACGTTCTTGTAGTAGTCGAAGGTCATCTGCGCGCCGTAGTGGGCGTCGACCCCAGCCGTGGCGCGGTCCGAGGTGGTCCCGTTGCCCCAGACGTCGTCCGCGTCACTGAACAGGGTGCCGGTGCCGCTGGTCGCCCCGAACAGGTCAGTCGTGTTGTTGCCGCCGCGGGTCGGGTCGCTGAGCTTGTAGGCGCCGGCACTGCCTGAGGTGGTGATGGACACCGTCCCCGAGTACTTGCTGTTCCCGGTCCCGGTGCGGACCTCGTCGGCCGAGCGCCGGACGGCACCCGTGGTCGAGTCGACCACGACGTGCAGCACCGACGGCGTCCGGTCGGCCCGTACGCCGGTCAGCGTGACCTCCCAGGCCGGATACGGCCGCGTCCCCACCGCGTCGACGACCCGGCGCGCGTCGGTCGACGACACCGTGCCGTCGAAGGACCGGGTGGCGGCCGCAACCGCGTCGGCCCGGCTGACCTTGGCAGCCGGGACCAGCGACAGCGGCCGCTGCAGGGCCAGCGACGACCCGTCGTACGACCCGTCCGGGGCCAGGTGCACGACGACGTCGCCACCGAGGACCGGCAGCCCGCGATAGGTGCGCTCGTAGCGCACGTGCGCGGCGCCGCCTGCGTCGAGCACCGCGCTGCCTCGCACGGTGTACGTGTCGTCAGCGCCCGTCCGGAACGCTGCGGGGTGGGCGGCCAGGGCGGCGCGGGCGTGGTCGCGCGCGACGTCCTGGCGGCTCTGCGGGGCGGCCGTCGCGGCGGGTGCGCCGATACCGGTCGCGATCATGCCGACGGTCGCCGCGGTGGCGAGACCGGCCAGCAGACGGGAGCGGGAGGGGTGGGTCATCGAACTCCTCGGTGGGGTGGGGGCTCGGCCCGAGGTGGGCCGCCGAGGAGCGTGGTGTGGCCTGTGTCACAGGGTCAAGAGGTCCGGTTCGTCCGTGACCGTTTCTTGGGCAAACCATGACGAATCGGGCACTTCAGCGGGCGACGGTGACCTCGACCCGCTGGAACTCCTTGAGGTCGGAGTAGCCGGTGGTGGCCATCGCCCGACGGAGCGCGCCGACCATGTTCATCGAGCCGTCCGAGACCCGAGAGGGACCGGAGAGGATCTCCTCCAGCGAGCCGATCGTGCCGACCCGGACCCGCTCGCCACGCGGCAGCTCGCCGTGGTGGGCCTCGGAGCCCCAGTGGAAGCCGCGACCGGGCGCCTCGGTGGCCCGCGCGAGCGGGGAGCCCACCATCACGGCGTCCGCGCCGCAGGCGATCGCCTTGGAGATGTCGCCGGACATCCCGACCCCGCCGTCGGCGATGACGTGCACGTAGCGGCCGCCGGACTCGTCCAGGTAGTCGCGCCGGGCCGCGT
>JAVEDA010000203.1 GCA_030841195.1 Actinomycetota bacterium
CCTGGACAAGACGATCATCGCGAAGTCCAGCACGCTGGCCTTCAGCCGGTCCTTCTACCAGGGCGGGCTGATCAACCGGAGGGCCGTGCTGCGCAGCGCGTATGCCCAGTTCGTGTACCTGGTGGGCGGCGCGGACCACGACCAGATGGAACGGATGCGGGCCTACCTGTCCTCGATGGCCAGCGGGTGGGACGTCGAGCAGGTCAAGCTGATCGTGGCCGAGACCCTGCACCAGCTGATCGACCCGTTGATCTACGACGAGGCCGCCACCCTGATCGAGGAGCACCACCTGGCCGGACGCGACGTGGTGATCGTCAGCACGTCCGGCGCCGAGGTCGTGGAGCCGATCGGTGAGCTGCTGGGCGCCGACCACGTGATCGCCACCCGGATGGTGGTGGGCGAGGACGGCCGCTACAGCGGCGAGATCGAGTACTACGCCTACGCCGAGACCAAGGCGGAGGCGATCCGGGAGCTGGCCGAGAGCGAGGGCTATGACCTCACCCGGTGCTACGCCTACAGCGACTCGGTCACCGACCTGCCGATGCTCGAGACGGTGGGCCACCCGTCGGCAGTGAACCCGGACCGGGCGCTGCGCAGGGAGGCGGTGGCCCGCGAGTGGCCGGTGCTGGTCTTCGCCCGGCCGGTCCGGCTGCGGGACCGGTTCGCGGGCGTGAGCCTGCCGCACCCGAGCACGCTGGCGGCCGTCGCGGTGAGCGCCGGAGCGGCCACGGCGGGCGTCGTGTGGTTCGCGACCCGCCGACGAGGCGCAGCCCGGCAGCGGCTGCCGCGTGTCGGGCGGGCGACACGCCGTACATCCCTGCGGCGCTGAGTAAAGAAGGCCGTCCTACCCTTCCCCGCGACCCCGTCCGTGCATTAGACCTAGGGGTGAAGCACGGCAGCTGGGCACCCACGCGGCGACCAGCCCATGTACGGGCCGGCGAGCCAGGCTAGTCCTGGTCTCCCGACAAACGGTGCACGCCTGGTAACCCGGATCTGACGTGCCTGAGCGGCGCTCCCTCAAGGGGCGCCGCTCGTTGTCCGGCGTCATCCCGTACGGCGGTCAGGTGCCGCGCTGGACGGACTCGCAGACGGCGACGCCCTCGCGGGCACCGAGCACCACGGCGTCGGCGCAGTGCACCACCCAGCGGGCGATGTCGGCCGGGCTGCCGCCGCGGTAGCCGGCCAGTGCGGCCTCGTAGGCCTCGCGACCCAGCTCGACGTGGCCGACCTCGGGCACCGACACCGCCGTCGGGTCCAGGCCGCGGCCGACCATCGTCAGCCGTCCCGCGGCCCGGCCCACCACACCGGCACCGACCGCGAAGGCACCCATGGTGGCGAGCTCGGCGTGCACGACGGCGGCCACCACGACCGCCGGTGCGGTCGTCGGCGCCGTCAGCAGGTCACCGAGGCCGGACAGCCGCCGGGCAGCTGCCGGGGCCGGCCGGCCGAGCTCGGCGTCGGGCACCAGGTCGGCTGCGGCCAGGGTGTGCAGCCGCGCGACCACCTGCAGCGGTGCCCGCGACCAGGTCGCCTGCAGCAGCCCGATCTCCGCGGCCACCCGAAGCGCACCGCGCACGACGCCGTCGCCGCCGCCGCCGTCGCCGTCAGCCTCGCCGACCGACCGCCGCAGCGCGTCGAGCGGGAGGTCGCTGCCCGCGAGGGCGGCCGAGGCCCGTGCACCGCGCAGGGCCGACTCCGACGACACCCGCTCGGACGAGCGCCGCAGCACCCGGTGGCCGCGCAGGTCGTCCACCGCCGCCCGGGCGCGCTCCACCGCGTCGGCGACTCCGGGCAGCCCGGCGATGTGCCCGAGGGCATCGGTCGGCCGGCGGTCGTCCGGAGCAGCGGTCACGGGCCACGACGATAGGCGCCCGCCACCGGACGCCGGAGGCGGGCGCGCGTTACCGTCAGCGCCGTGACCGGCACTCCGGCAGTGGTCGCCGTAGCCGTCGCGGTCCTGGCCCTGGTGGCGCTGGCCGTGCCGCTGCTGCGCGGCGGCCGGAGCAGGCGGTCGTTCGGCACGTCCGCAGACCGGGCTGCCTTCGCCGCCCTTCACGAGGCCTCGTTGGCCGCGCCGCCACTGCGGTCCGGGCTCACGGCCGCCGGCGCCACCCGCGCCGTGCGCCACCTGCGCAGCCTGCTGGGCACCGCGGCGGTCGCACTGACCGACGGTGAGTCGTTGCTGGCCTGGGACGGGGCCGGCGAGCAGCTGCACGCCGACGCGGCCGTGGCGCACAGCCAGCAGACGAACGCCAGCGGGCGCACCGAGGTGCTCGGCCCGGGCGTCGTGCTCTGCCGGGAGCCCGACTGCCCGATCCGGGTCGCCGTGGTCGCCCCGCTGACGGTCGAGGGCCGGGTGGTCGGCAGCCTGGCGGCGTACGCGCAGTCGACGTCGGCCGGTCTGGTCCGAGCAACCGACGAGGTGTCCCGGTGGGTCTCGACCCAGCTCGAGCTGGCCGAGCTCGAGTCCTCCCGCACCCGGCTGATGGAGGCCGAGCTCCGGGCGCTGCGGGCCCAGATCAGCCCGCACTTCATCTACAACACGCTGACCGCGATCGCGTCGTTCGTCCGCACCGACCCGGACCGGGCGCGCGAGCTGCTGCTGGAGTTCGCCGACTTCACCCGCTACTCGTTCCGACGGCACGGCGAGTTCACGACGCTGGCCGAGGAGCTGCGCTCGATCGACCGCTACCTGCTGCTGGAGCGGGCCCGGTTCGGCGACCGGCTGCAGGTGACCGTGCAGGTCGCGCCGGAGGTGCTGCCGGTGACGGTGCCGTTCCTCTGCCTCCAGCCGCTGGTCGAGAACGCCGTCCGGCACGGCCTCGAGGGCAAGCCCGGCCAGGGCCGGATCACCATCGTGGCCCTCGACCACGGCAGCGAGGCACTCATCTCGGTCGAGGACGACGGGATCGGCATCGAGCCGGACGCCGTGCGCCGCACCCTGTCCGGCGATCCGGACGGCGACAGCGTGGGGCTGGGCAACGTCGACGAGCGGCTGCGGCAGGTCTACGGCGACGACTTCGGCCTGGTGGTCGAGACCGCGCCCGGCGCCGGCACCAAGGTCAGCCTGCGGATCCCCAAGTACCGCGCCGGGGTGCATCCGTGACCGGGCTGCGGGTGCTGGTCGCCGACGACGAGGCGCCGGCGCGCGAAGAGCTGGCCTGGCTGCTCGGCCACCACCCGTCGGTGACCACCGTGCGCACGGCCTCCTCCGGCGCAGAGGTGCTCAGGGCCCTCGAGGACCTCGACGTCGACGCGCTTTTCCTCGACATCCGGATGCCGGGGCTGGACGGGCTCGACGTAGCCCGGGTGCTGGCCCGCTTCAAGGCGCCCCCCAAGGTCGTCTTCGTCACGGCGTACGACGAGCACGCAGTGGAGGCCTTCGACCTACGCGCGGTCGACTACCTGCTCAAGCCGGTGCGGGCCGAGCGGCTCGCCGAGGCCGTACGCCGGGTCGTCGACGCGCTGGGCGCCGGCACCGATCCGGTGGCGACCGACGACGACGAGACGATCGCCGTCGAGCTGGGCGGCATCACCCGGTTCGTGCAGCGCAGCGACGTGCGGTTCGTCGAGGCGCAGGGCGACTACGCGCGACTGCACACCGCGGGCGAGAGCCACCTGGTGCGGGTGCCGCTGACGACGCTCGAGCAGGAATGGGCAGCCGCCGGGTTCGTCCGCATCCACCGCAGCCACCTGGTCTCGCTGCGGCACATCGACGAGATGCGGGTCGACTCCGGGCACTGGACCGTGCGGGTCGGTGACGATGTCCTGCAGGTGAGCCGCCGGCACTCGCGCGAGCTGCGGGACATGCTGGTGCGACAGGCCCGGCCGGGCCAGCAGCCGTGAGCACGCCGCGTCCCGGTGACCACCCACCCCGCCGGGTCCGGGTCGTGTCGCCGCGCACCCGGGCCGCCCGCGCCTCGGCCTCCCGGCCGGTGCGCCACGAGATCGACGAGCAGACGATCCTGGGTGAGGTCTACATGCGCTCGCTGGTGCGGCTGCAGCTGCGCCTGGCGATCGGCATCTTGCTGATCTTCGCGGTCCTGCTCGGTGGCCTGCCGCTGATGCTCACCCTCGAGCCGCAGCTCGCCGACGTGCCCGTGCTCGGCCTGCCGCTGCCGTGGCTGCTGCTCGGGGTCGTGGTGTACCCGGTGCTGCTGGGAGCCGCGTGGCTGTACGTCCGGCAGGCCGAACGCAACGAGCGCGACTTCGCCGAGCTGGTGCAGTAAACATGAGCGACACGGCGTACGGCGTCGCCGCGGTCGGGCTGGTCATCGTCGCGACCGTCCTGATCGGCAGCTTCGCGCTGCGGTTCTCGCGCACGACCAGCGATTTCTACGTAGCGTCGCGGTCGGTCTCGCCGGTGTGGAACGCGTCGGCGATCGGCGGCGAGTACCTGTCGGCCGCGTCCTTCCTCGGCATCGCCGGCCTGATCCTGGCCTACGGCGCGGACATGCTGTGGTTCCCGGTCGGCTACACGGCTGGCTACCTGGTGCTGCTGGTGCTCGTCGCCGCGCCACTGCGGCGGTCCGGCGCCTACACACTGCCGGACTTCGCCGAGGCCCGCACCGAGTCGCGCACCGTCCGCCGGATCGCCAGCATCCTCGTCGTCACCATCGGCTGGCTCTACCTGCTCCCGCAGCTCGTCGGCGCCGGGCTGACGGTGTCGCTCGCGACCGGCGCGCCGGAGTGGGTGGGCGGCCTGCTGATCGCGGTGGTCGTCGTCTTCAGCGTCGCCACCGGCGGCATGCGCAGCATCACCTTCGTGCAGGCGTTCCAGTACTGGCTCAAGCTGACCGCGCTGGCCGTGCCGGTGCTGTTCCTCGTGCTCGCCTGGCGCAGCGACGGTGGTCCGACGCCCGGCGCCGGTCCGGCAACGTTCCCCGACCGCACGGCGGTACACGTCACCCGGGACACCGGGTTCGTCGTGACGGACCCCGTCCGGGTGCTCGCCGACGGACTGCTCACCGCACCGTCGTCGGGCAGCTCCACGTCGTACGCCGGTCAGCGGGTGACGCTGCAACCAGGCACCTGGCGGGTCATCGCCCCCGCGACGCTGACGTTCCCCGCCGGCGCGGTCGTGCCGCACGCCACGTCGCTGCAACCCAGCGACGGCGACGACTGGGCCCGGCCGCTGTCCGGCGCAGGCGGCCGTGACCACCCGCTGTACGCGACCTACTCGCTGATCCTCGCGCTGTTCTTCGGGACCATGGGGCTGCCGCACGTGCTGGTCCGCTTCTACACGAACCCGGACGGCCGAGCCGCGCGGCGCACGACCCTGGTGGTGCTCGCCCTGCTCGGCGGCTTCTACCTGTTGCCGACCATCTACGGCGCGCTGGCCCGGGTCTACACACCGGACCTGCTGCTGACCGGCCGCACCGACACCGCCGTGCTGCTGCTGCCGGAGCGGATGGTCGGGGGAACCCTCGGACAGCTGCTCACGGCACTCGTGACGGCAGGTGCCGTGGCGGCGTTCCTGTCGACGTCCTCGGGACTCACCGTGTCGGTGGCCGGGGTGCTGTCGCAGGACATGCTGCGTGGCTCTGTGCGCGACTTCCGCCTCGCCGCCGCCTTCTCGGTGGCGGTGCCGTTCGTCCTGTCCCTGGGCGCCTTCTCGCTCGCGATCGCCGACGTCGTGGGGCTCGCCTTCGCCGTGGCGGCATCGTCGTTCTGCCCGCTGCTCGTGCTCGGCATCTGGTGGCGTGGGCTGACCGACGTGGGCGCCACGGCCGGGCTGCTCACCGGCGGCGGGCTGGCCACCGCCGCGGTGTCGGCGACGATCGCTGGTGTCGACCGGGACGGCTGGGCCGGCGCGCTGCTCGCGCAGCCGGCCGCCTGGACCGTGCCGGTCGCCTTCGCCGTGATGGTGCTGGTGTCGCTCGGCACCCCGCACCGGGTGGCCCATGGCGTGGCCCGCACCATGGTCCGGCTGCACGCGCCGGAGGCGGTGGCGCTCAGCGCCCACCCGCCGCGGCAGCCATGAGAGGCCCCGGCCTCAGCGGACCGTTCTGGCGGCTCTGGACTGCCTCGACCGTCTCGGCCGCCGGCGATGGAGTGACCTTCGTCGCGATCCCGCTGCTCGCCGCCCGACTTACCCAGGACCCGGCCCGGGTCGCCCTCGTGCAGACGGCTGAGTACACGTCCTGGCTGCTGCTCGGCCTGGTCGCGGGGGCCCTGGTCGACCGGTGGGACCGGCTGCGCATCATGGCGGTCACCGACCTCGCCCGGGCAGCGCTGTTCGGCGCGTTCGCGCTCGCGGTCGGGACCGGCCGCAGCAGTCTGGCGCTCATCATCACGGTGGCCTTCGTCGCCGGGCTGGCCGGCATCCTCAACCAGAACGCCTCGCTGGCGTTCGTGCCGACCGTCGTCGACAGGGACCGGCTCGAGACCGCGAACGCGTGGCTGCAGGGTGGTCTCACCGTGCCCAGCTCACTGCTCGGACCGCCGCTCGGCGGTCTGCTGTTCGTCGCCGCGGTGTCGTTGCCGTTCACGGTGGACGCGGTGTCGTTCGCCGCGAGCGGCGTGCTGGTGCTGACCTTGCGAGGGTCGGTCCGGCGACTCCCGCGCACCTCGGCACACCCTCCGCTGCGGGCCGCTCTCGTCGAGGGGATGCGGTTCCTGTGGCACTCGCAGGTGCTGCGGGTGCTCTGCCTGCTGCTGGCCGTCGTCAACGGCAGCGCCGCGGCGGTCGTCGGTATCGCGGTCCTGTTCGTCCGTCAGACGCTGGGCCTGCCCGAGCGCGGGTTCGGACTGCTCCTGACCGTGTTCGCGGTCGGTGGCCTGGCCGGGACCGTGCTCGCTCCGTGGGCCCGACGTCGGCTCGGGACCAGTGGCATCGTCGCGCTGGTCCTCGCCACCCAGTCCGTGGCGATGCTGCTCACCGGCCTGGTGCCGACCCTGACCACGACCGTGGCGGGTTTCGTCCTCGCCGGCACCACCGGCGGGATGTGGAACATCGCGACCATCAGCCTGCGCCAGCGGATCGTGCCGGACGCGCTCCTCGGCCGGGTCACCAGCGCCTACCGGCTCGTCGGGCTCGGCTCGATGCCGCTGGGCTCGGCGGTCGGCGGCCTGGTCGCGAGGTCGTTCGGGCTGCCCGCGACCTTCGTGGTCGCCGGGGCCGCCTCCGGACTCGGGCTGCTCGCCGCCCTGCGCTGGCTGCCGAGGTCGGTCGTGGAGCAGGCCGAGGCAACCGCACCGCCGCCGGCCGGCTGACCGGTCGCGCGACGGGCGGTCGGCAGGAGGCCGTTCGGCGCGCAGACCGACCGTTCGGCGCGAATCGGACGCCATGCCCTTCACCGGGACGTGGCGGCCCCGACACAGTCGTGGCCCTACGCCGTGCCCCCGCACGGCCGAGGTCCCGGAGGTCATCCGTGAGCCACTCCCTCGAAGGCGATCGACGTACGTCGGTCAGCGCCAGCGCCTACACCGAGGTCGACCGGTCCGAGCGGTTCCAGGAGCTCAAGCGCCGGCACCGCAGCATCGTCTTCCCCCTGACCGCGATCTTCCTGGCGTGGTACTTCCTCTACGTCCTGTTGGCCGACTACGCGCACGACTTCATGAGCCACAAGCTGTGGGGCAACATCACCGTCGGGCTCGTCATGGGGCTGCTGCAGTTCGTGTCCACGTTCGCGATCGCCGCCATCTACGTGAGTTACGCGAACAAGAACCTCGACCCGCTCGCGGCCGAGCTGCGCGACGAGCTCGAGGGCGGTGCCCGATGATCCGCCTCGCGGCCGACACCGTCGTCGGCGAGCCCGCCGTCAACCTCGTCATCTTCCTTGCCTTCGTTGCCGTGACCCTCGTCATCGTCTACCGCGCCTCGGCCAACAACAAGACCGCCGCCGACTACTACGCCGCGGGCCGCGCTTTCACCGGACCGCAGAACGGCATCGCGATCTCCGGCGACTACCTCTCGGCCGCGTCGTTCCTCGGCATCGCCGGGGCCATCGCCATCAACGGGTACGACGGGTTCCTGTACTCCATCGGCTTCCTGGTGGCCTGGCTCGTCGCGCTTCTGCTGGTCGCCGAGCTGCTCCGGAACACCGGCCGCTTCACCATGGCCGACGTCCTGTCCTTCCGGTTGCGGCAGAAGCCAGTCCGCACGGCCGCTGCCATCACCACGCTGGCCGTGTCGATCTTCTACCTGATCGCCCAGATGGCCGGTGCTGGCGGGCTCGTCGCGCTGCTGCTCGGCGTCGAGAGCAAGCGCGGCCAGGGACTCACCATCGCGGTCGTCGGCGCCGTGATGATCATCTACGTCCTGGTCGGCGGGATGAGGGGCACCACCTGGGTGCAGATCATCAAGGCCGTCCTGCTCATCACCGGCGCGTTCATCATGACCGCGTGGGTGCTCGGCAAGTACGGCTTCAACCTGTCGTCGCTGCTCGGTGACGCAGTCGACAAGGGCGGCGAGACCGGGCCCGCGCTGCTCAACCCGGGCAAGCAGTACGCCCTCACCGGCACTACGCAGCTCGACTTCATCTCGCTGGCCCTGGCCCTGGTCCTCGGCACCGCCGGCCTGCCGCACGTGCTGATGCGCTTCTACACGGTGCCGACGGCCAAGGAAGCCCGACGGTCGGTGGTCTGGGCGATCTGGCTGATCGGCATCTTCTACCTGTTCACCCTGGTGCTCGGCTACGGCGCCGCAGCGCTGGTCGGCCCGGAAGAGATCCTGGCGGCACCCGGCAAGGCCAACTCGGCCGCACCACTGCTCGCCTACGAACTCGGCGGCACGCTGCTGCTGGGCGTCATCTCGGCGGTCGCGTTCGCCACCATCCTGGCGGTGGTCGCGGGCCTCACCATCACGGCGTCCGCGTCCTTCGCGCACGACGTCTACGCGAACGTCATCCACCACGGCTCGGAGACCGCCGAGGGGTCGGAGGTCCGAGTGGCCCGGGTCACGGCGGTGGTGATCGGCATCGTGTCGATCATCGGCGGCATCCTGGCGCTCGGCCAGAACATCGCCTTCCTGGTCGCGCTGGCCTTCGCCGTCGCCGCGTCGGCGAACCTGCCGACGATCCTCTACTCGCTCTACTGGCGGCGGTTCAACACCCGCGGCGCCCTCTGGAGCATGTACGGCGGCCTGATCAGCTGCGTGACGCTGATCATCTTCTCGCCGGTCGTGTCAGGCAAGCCGCCCGCACCTGGCACCACCGACAGCCTGTCGATGATCAAGGACACGTCGGTGGACTTCCACTGGTTCCCGCTGGACAACCCCGGCATCGTCTCGATCCCGCTGGCCTTCTTCCTCGGCTGGCTGGGGACCATGACGAGCAAGGAGCACTACGAGGAGAAGTTCGCCGAGATGGAGGTCCGGTCGCTCACCGGAGCGGGCGCCGAGAAGGCCACGGTGCACTGACCGGCGTACCGCATCAACTGCACGACTCACCGCCCGGCCACGGAACTCCGTGGCCGGGCGGTGACCCCTCCGGCAGGGGTGGGGTAGAAAGACCAGCGAGCGCGACGTCGAGACGAAGGAGCCACCCGTGAGTAACGAGGCCCTGTCCAACCTCCTGCACGAGGAGCGCACCTTCCCGCCGAGCGAGGACTTCGCGGCGGCGGCCGTGGCCAAGGCCGACCTCTACGACCGGGCCGGCACCGACCGGCTCGGGTTCTGGGCCGAGCAGGCCGACCGGCTGCAGTGGGAGACGCGCTGGGACGACGTGCTCGACTGGCGGCCGCCGTTCGCCAAGTGGTTCGTGGGCGGCACGCTGAACGTCGCGGTCAACTGCGTGGACCGGCACGTGGCCGCCGGTCACGGCGACAAGGTGGCGCTGCACTGGGAGGGCGAGCCCGGCGACACCCGCAGCCTGACCTACGGCGAGCTCAAGGACGAGGTGAGCCGGGCCGCCAACGCCCTGACCACGCTGGGCATCGGCGCCGGCGACGTGGTGGCCATCTACCTGCCGATGATCCCCGAGGCGATGGTGGCCATGCTGGCCTGCGCCCGGATCGGCGCCCCGCACTCGGTGGTCTTCGGCGGCTTCTCAGCCGGTGCCCTCGCGTCCCGGATCGACGACGCGAAGGCGAAGCTCGTCATCACCGCCGATGGCGGCTACCGGCGCGGCGCAGCCAGCGCGTTGAAGCCCGCCGTCGACGAGAGCCTCGAGATGAGCGAGGGCAAGAGCGTCCAGAACGTGCTCGTGGTCCGGCGCACCGAGCAGGACGTGGCCTGGACCGAGGGCCGTGACGTCTGGTGGCACGACGTCGTCGGCTCGGCCAGCACCGAGCACACTGCGCAGTCGTTCGACGCGGAGCACCCGCTGTTCATCCTCTACACGTCGGGCACGACCGGGAAGCCGAAGGGGATCCTGCACACCACCGGCGGCTACCTCACCCAGGTCGCGTACACCTTCGCGAACGTCTTCGACCACAAGCCGGAGACCGACGTCTACTGGTGCACCGCCGACATCGGCTGGGTCACCGGGCACAGCTACATCGTCTACGGCCCGCTCTCGAACGGCGCGACCCAGGTGATGTACGAGGGCACCCCGGACACGCCGCACAAGGCGCGCTGGTGGGAGCTCGTCGCGAAGTACGGAGTCACGCTCCTCTTCACCGCGCCGACCGCCATCCGCACCTTCATGAAGTGGGGCGACGAGCTGCCGGCCGAGCACGACCTGTCGTCGCTGCGGCTGCTGGGGTCGGTCGGCGAGCCGATCAACCCGGAGGCGTGGATCTGGTACCGCCGGGTCATCGGCGGCGACCGCACGCCGATCGTCGACACCTGGTGGCAGACCGAGACCGGAGCCATCATGATCAGCCCGCTGCCCGGGGTCACTGCCGCCAAGCCCGGCTCGGCGATGCGACCGCTGCCCGGCATCGTCGCGGACGTGGTGGACGACCAGGCGAAGCCGGTGCCCGACGGCGGCGGCGGCTACCTGGTGCTCAGCGAGCCCTGGCCCTCGATGCTGCGCGGCATCTGGGGTGACGACGAGCGCTACAAGGAGACCTACTGGTCGCGGTTCCCGGACCTCTACTTCGCCGGCGACGGCGCGAAGAAGGACGAGGACGGCGACCTGTGGCTGCTGGGCCGGGTCGACGACGTGATGCTCGTGTCAGGGCACAACATCTCGACCACCGAGGTCGAGTCGGCCCTGGTCTCGCACCCGAAGGTCGCCGAGGCGGCCGTGGTGGGCGCGACCGACCCGACCACCGGCCAGGGCATCGTGGCGTTCGTCATCCTGCGCGGCGACGCGGCCGAGGCGGTGGCCGACGACGCCGAGGCCGGCGAGGCCGTGATCCAGGACCTGCGCGGGCACGTGGCCAAGGTGCTGGGGCCGATCGCCAAGCCGCGCCAGGTGCTGCTCGTCGCCGAGCTGCCCAAGACCCGGTCCGGGAAGATCATGCGCCGGCTGCTGCGCGACGTGGCCGAGCACCGCGAGATGGGCGACGTCACCACCCTCGCCGACCCGACGGTGATGAACCTGATCGGCGAGGGACTGGACAAGGGCGCCAAGGACGAGGAGTAGGCCTGGCGTGGCAGCGATCCTTTGTCGAGGCGATCGTCCCGCCGGACAGATCACGGAAGCGTGAGCCGGACGCCTGCTTCCTCAGCATCGCGCGCGTCGCGCAGCGCGTTCGTCCGCGCCATGTCCCCTTCCGCTTCTTGGCGGCTGGCAAAGTTGACTCGGGACGTCCATCGCCGCGCAAACGCCAGCGCCGCGATGAGGGCGCGGTCATTGCCAGTGTGCGTGGCGCCCTTGAGTGCGCTGAGGTAGTTCAATCGATAGACGGTGGGGATGATGATGCGCACCTCCCCTGCCGCCACCAACTCGGAATTCATCATGAGTCGAGCTATCCGACCGTTTCCGTCGGCGAAGGGGTGCACCTCGCTGACAACGAACATCATGTAGACCGCACGCGCAAACGGACTGGTTAGGTCGGTCGCCAGATCGAAGCCAGCACGAAGCGTGCCGACGACAAGATCCGGGTCGACGAACTCGGTCTCGCCCGCTCGGTTCGGACGCTCCTTCCAGCGGCCGGGCAGTGTGTCTGGACGTGCCTCCATGAGGATGGCGTGCCGTTCGCGGCTCAGGTCGAGAAGTTCTTGCGAGGATCTGGGCACCGTCCGCATTGCTGCCAGGTCATTGGTGATGCGATACGTGCCGAGGACGTCGTGGGCGTCTTGGGGACGCTCAGCCGGAACACGTTCCTCGAAGACGATGTCCGCGGCTTCCTCGAGGGTGAACTCCGTGCCCTCGATGAAATTGGAGAAGTACGCCTCGTAGAAGGGCAGCAGGACACGCCGTGGCTCATCGATCGGCAACGCAGGGACGACGTCGGGCGACATGTTCGCCAAGACATCGGCCAGCCGGGCGAACGACTCGACCCGACGCTGGTCGACCGGCGCCCCCGCAGCTCGAGTCGCTAGCGCCGTGGACGTGAGCCGGATGTCGTCGCGCGTGTTCAAAGCTGCGCCGATGAGGCGCTCGAGGACTCCAAGTTCGGTGTGCCGCCCTAATACCGGAGCTAGGGCTTTGGCCTGATCGCGCAACCGATTCAGACCTTCGGGTCCTCGAGTGGCGCACAACGAGTCCAGCCACGTTTCCACCTCCTCTCGGCTGAGAGTGCGTGAACGGCCCTTGCTGTCTTGTCGGCTGCGCGCCAGGTTGTCCAGCAGAGCGCGGGCCTCCCCCGATATGTGCAGACCATCGGGGAGTTGCATGTCGCCCGGCTGAACACCCGGACCCGATCGTGGCACCACCTCGACACCGGGCAGGGTCAGGGGCCGCGTACGTCGGGACACGACGTACAGCCGTCCGTTTTCCGGCATGCCACCTGTCCGCGCGGACCGGTCCGCGATGACTGCATGTGGCATCTCGTGAGCGACGATGCGCCACAGATGGCGGTGGGCCACGGTGGCCGGGTCCTGGTCGATGATTGACGTGTAGACGCCTGGCGCCAACCTCGTCAGTTGACCCTTCTTGGCTGCGGCTGACAGGACGCGCCGGTTGCCTTCATCCGTGAACTCAATCGCGTCGAACCGCGGACGGGGCGTGTCGCTGGTCGCCACCATGCTGCATTCCCCTCTCCTGGACCTATCCAGCGCGGGTACGCCACGTCGCAGCACGGGTTCATTGCGAACGATAGTTCGGACATTTTGCGGTCTTGAGATTCTGTCCGACATTGCGGGGACATCTTAAAGCAACATTTTGTCCAGCGTTGCAGCGACTTTTCACGAGTCTCAGGCGGCCCATAGATCCAGCTGCGAACTCAAGGGCGCAAATTTGTCCGTCTCCGACGGACATTGCGCTGCGCCAAGCCTTTGACTTCACCGGTTCTGCCGGACCCGGCCGCTTACGCTACCGTAGGTTACTCATGGGTAGCCAACGGCAGGAGCAGGCGGTCGCGGCGGCGACCCGCACGACAAGACTGCACGGGCACGACCTCTGCTATCTCGACGCCGGCGACAGCGGCCCGGTCGTGCTGTTCATCCACGGCCTGCTCGGCTCGTCCCAGAGCTGGGCCCACCTCGTCGACCGGCTCGACACCGGGCACCGGGTCATCGCGCCGGACCTGTTCGGGCACGGCGGCTCCGCCAAGCCACGGGGCGACTACTCGCTCGGCTCGCACGCCGCCACCCTGCGAGACCTGCTCGACCACCTCGGCGTCGAGCGGGTGACCCTGGTCGGCCACTCTCTCGGCGGTGGCATCGCCATGCAGTTCTGCTACCTCTTCCCGGACCGGGTAGAGCGCCTGGTGCTGGTCTCCAGCGGCGGGCTGGGGCGCGACGTGAGCCCGCTGCTGCGCTCCGCCACACTGCCCGGCGCCGAGTGGGTGCTTCCACTGCTCGCGTCGCAATGGCTGCGGGGACGTGCCGAGGCGGTGGCGAGGCCCTTCGCACGGTTCGCGGGCCGGGCCGGGTCCGACCTGACCGAGGCGTGGCGCGGTTTCACTTCGCTGGGCGACGCCGACAGCCGACGCGCGTTCCTCGCGACCACCCGATCAGTCCTGGACCCGGGGGGCCAGACCGTCACCGCGCACGACCACCTGCCCATGTCGCAGCCGCCGCCGACCCTCATCGTCTGGGGCACCCGCGACCGCATGATCCCCACGTGGCACGCGACGACCGCGCAGCAGGCGATCCCGGGCAGCCGGGTCGAGCTGTTCGAGGGCGCCGGGCACTTCCCCTACCTCCACGACCCGGAACGCTTCGCCGATCTGCTGGTCGACTTCATCGCCGAGCCGCAGCCCGGCTAGCCTCCGCGCTATGCGCTTGGGTGTCGTGGTCCTCCCCGAGCTGCCGTGGTCGCAGGCCCGCGAGCAGTGGCAGCAGCTCGACGACTGGGGCTACCACTCCGCCTGGACCTACGACCATCTCGCCTGGCGGTCGCTGGCCGACGGTCCGTGGTTCGCGACCGTCCCGACCCTCGCGGCGGCGGCCCTGGCCACCACGACCATCCGGCTCGGCACCTTCGTGGCGACGCCCAACTTCCGCCACCCGGTCCCCTTCGCCAAGGAGCTCATGAGCCTCGACGACCTGTCCGGCGGCCGGTTCCAGCTCGGCGTCGGTGCCGGTGGCGGCGGCTTCGACGCCGACGTGCTCGGCGTGCCCGAGCTCACGCCGCGGCAACGGGTGGACCGCTTCGCCGAGTTCGTCGAGCTGCTCGACCGGCTGCTGTCGTCACCCCTCACGTCGTACGACGGTGAGTGGTTCACCGCACGCGACGCGCGGATGCATCCCGGCTGCGTTCAGCAGCCGCGGCTGCCGTTCGTCGTGGCCGCGAACGGCCCGCGGGCCATGCGGGTCGTTGCTCGGCACGGCCAGGCCTGGGTCACGACCGGCGTCACCGCACCGGACGAGGACGAGCAGCGCTGGTGGTCCGCGCTGCCGGGCGCTGTCGGCAGGCTGGACGACGCCCTGACCGCCGAGGGCCGTGACCCAGCTTCGGTGCAGCGCTACCTGAGCGTCGACGCGTCGGGTGCGTTCGGACCGTCGTCGGTCGAGCACCTGCGCGACGTCCTTGGCCGGGCCG
>JAVEDA010000217.1 GCA_030841195.1 Actinomycetota bacterium
GTATCGCATCCAAACCTTCCAAGATGCGACCACTCATGTCTTGGATTGCGGCACTCCAGGGAACCGGATCGACTGGAGCTTGCTACCCGCAGCTGTCGAGGCCGTTGCGGACCGTACCTGGCCGGCGCCAACGACCATGGCGTTCGAGTCCATCGTCGCAGTGAAGTACCCGGGTGCGCTTCCGGCCGGCCGGTCTATCGACGTGTTCGTCACGGACTCATCTGGCCGCATTCACGTAGCCACGATCACGGTGACGAAGAGCGTCCCGTACTTCCGAATTTCCGTTGGCCGCTAAGTCCTTGGAGGGCACGTCCGCGGGGTCGATCCGCTGGCACCAAGGGGACCGCGCGATGCGACGCCGGTCGAAGCAGTTCACCATGTGGCAAGCCGGTCTCGCCCGAACCGCCGGTCATGATCCGCGGATTTCGGTGGAAAGGTCTTGTCTGAGCGTGGCCCGGCTTGGTAGACTCGAACACATGTTCGAAGACCTGGCTGGCGACACGGGGGCCTTCGCGGGCACGCCGCCGGTTCCTCCTGCGCCCGAGCCAGCACTGCTGGTGACGACGGAGACGCTTCAGTGCTGGATCACGGCACTGACCCGCCTGGACCGGTCGGTCGACGACGCCGGGCGGGTCGCCCAGCTGGAGCTGTTGGAGCGGTTGAAGTCCGCGGCGGCGGCGGCGCAGGCGGAGGTGACGGTCGACTTCGTGGCCTCCCAGCGGGCCGAGCAGGTGGCGGCGGGGGTGCCGGCCGCGCGGGTGGGTGTCGGGATCGGCGCCCAGGTGGGCCTGGCCCGGCGGGACTCCCCGTTCCGCGGCGGCCGCCATGTCGGGTTGGCGCAGGCGCTGGCCTCGGAGCTGCCGCAGACGTTGGCCGCGCTGCGGGCCGGTGACACCTCGGAGTGGCGGGCCACCGTGGTGGCCCGGGAGACGGCGTGCCTGGACCCGGCCGACCGGCGGGCCGCCGATGCGGAGCTGGGCCCGGCGCTGGCCGGGCTGGGTGACCGGGAGGTGGAGGCGGCCGCGCGGGCGATCGCCTACCGGCTGGACCCGCAGGCGTTCGTGGACCGCTCCAAGGGCGCGACCAAGGACCGCACCGTGACGTTGCGACCGGCACCGGACACCATGTCGAGGTTCTGCGGGTTCCTGCCGGTCGCCCAAGGAGTCGCCACCTACACGGCGCTGTCCACCGAGGCCGACCGGGCCCGCGCCGAGGGCGACCAGCGCAGCCGCGGCCAGATCATGGCCGACACCCTGGTCGAACGGGTCACCGGGCAGGCCACCGCCGGCACGGTCCCGGTCGAGGTGCAGCTGGTCATGTCCGAGGAGACACTCTTCGGCGGTGGTGACGTGCCGGGCGACCTGGCCGGCGCCGGACCGATCCCGGCCGGCGTCGCCCGCAACCTGGTCACCGACCCGGACGCCAAAGTGTGGCTGCGCCGGGTCTACGCCCGACCCGCCGACGGGTCCCTGGTCGCGATGGACTCCCAGCGCCGCAGCTTCCCGAAAGGCCTGCGGCGGGCGCTGCAGGTGCGGGACCGGACCTGCCGGACCCCGTGGTGCGCGGCCCCGATCCGGCACGCCGACCACGTCGTCCCGGTCGCCGAGGGCGGAAAGACTTCCGCGGCCAACGGGCAGGGGCTGTGCGAGGCCTGCAACTACACCAAACAAGCCCCCGGCTGGGCGGCCAGACCCGGACCGGCCGGCGCCGGACACGACGTCGAGATCACCACCCCCACCGGTCACACCTACACCAGCCACCCGCCACCCCACCCCGGTGCGCGGGCACCCAGCGACGACCGAAGCCTGATCGAGGAACACTTCCGCCGCCTGATCCACGCCGCCTGAGAGGTGAGCCCGGCCGGTCCACGCGGCGCGGGGCGACCGGTGTACGTCTGCACAGGATCTTCACCGCGCGTCCGGACCGGGACCACTAGCCGTCCCTAGGCTCTGGCGCATGGATCCCACCGCCACGATCCTCGTCGTCGAGGACGAGCCGGCGATCGCCGACGCGGTCGCGGCCCGGCTGCGCGCGGAGGGCTTCGGCGTGCACGTCGCCCACGACGGCCCGTCGGGAGTGGCGGCCGCGGCGGAGCACGCGCCGGACCTGGTCGTGCTCGACGTGATGCTGCCCGGCTTCGACGGCCTCGAGGTGTGCCGCCGGGTGCAGGCGCAGCGGCCGGTCCCCGTCCTCATGCTCACCGCCCGCGAGGACGAGGCCGACACCCTGATGGGCCTGGCCGCCGGTGCGGACGACTACCTGACCAAGCCGTTCAGCATGCGTGAACTGGTCGCGCGGGTGCACGCCCTGCTCCGACGGGTACGCCGGGCGGCCGAGCTGGCCCGGGACGGCGAGGCCGCGCCGGTGCAACGGATCGGCGACCTGGAGATCGACCGGTCCGGTCGCCGGGTGCGTCGGGCCGGCACCGACGTGCACCTCACCCCGCTGGAGTTCGACCTGCTCGCCTGCCTGGCGCAGCGACCGGCGCAGGTGCTGACCCGCGAGCAGCTGCTCGCCCAGGTCTGGGACTGGGCCGACGCTTCAGGAACGCGCACCGTCGACAGCCATGTGAAGGCGGTCCGGCGCAAGCTCGGCGGCGACGTGATCCGCACCGTGCACGGCATCGGCTACGCGGTGGGTGGCTAGATGGTCCCCCCGCGGCCCCTCGACCCGTTGCGCTCGATCAAGGCGAAGCTCGGCGTGCTGGTCGCCGTCACGGTGGCCGTCTCGTCGCTCTTCGTCTGGTACGGCCTGGTCCACCTCGACTGGCCCCCGCGGTACACCTTGCCGGTGGCCGTGCTGCTCGCGCTCGGCGTCACCCAGCTGCTGGCCCGTGGCATGACGTCGCCGCTGCGCTCGATGACGGCTGCCGCTCGCGCGATGGCCCGTGGCGACTACTCCCGGCGGGTGCCCGACACGTCGCGGGACGAGGTGGGCGAGCTGGCCCGTGCCTTCAACCGGATGGCCGCCGACCTCGAGGCCGCCGACCGCGACCGGCGGGAGCTCATCGCCAACGTGAGCCACGAGCTGCGAACCCCGATCTCGGCGCTGCACGCCATCCTGGAGAACCTGGTCGACGGAGTGGCCGCGCCGAACCCCGCCACCTTGCAGATCGCACTGGCGCAGACCGAACGGCTCGGCCGGCTGGTGCGCGAGCTGCTCGACCTGGCCCGGATCGACGCAGGCACCGAGCCGCTGGACCGGCAGGACGTGCCGGTGGCCCAGGTGCTCGAGGCCGCGGTGGCGGAGGCCTCGATGGCCGGGCGCGACGTCCGGTTCGCGGTGGACGTGTCGCCGCCGCAGGCCGTGGCCTGGGCCGACGGCGCCCGGCTGCACCAGGTGCTCGCGAACCTGCTCGACAACGCGGCCCGGCACAGCCCGCCGGGCGGCACCGTGCAGGTGACCGCGCGGTCCGGGCCGGCCGGCCTGCACCTCGAGGTGGCCGACGACGGCCCCGGTGTCGCACCGGCCGACCGGGACCGGGTCTTCGACCGCTTCTACAAGGGCGGGCCGGTCGCCGCCGGCGGTGGCGGCACCGGACTCGGGCTGGCAATCGCCCGCTGGGCCGTCGCCCTGCACGGCGGCCGGATCAGGCTCGCCGACGAGACGGGCAGCCGGTTCATCGTCGACCTCCCCGGTCGGCCGGAGGAGGCAGCATGACCGACGCAGTGATGCCGGTGATGGGCGCCGCGCCGCTGGGCGCCGAGCTGACCCGGGTGTGGCCCGACCACGGCCGGGAGATCCGCCGCCCGGTGCCGGCGCTGGCGCTCCTGGCCGGCGCGGTCGCCGCTGTGCTGGTGCCGGACGCCACACCCGGCCTCGGGATACTGCTCACCGGCCTCGCGGTCGGGGCGACCGTGCTGCCCACCGTGCGCACCCGCCTCGGGGTGCACGAGGTGGCCTTCGCCGGGCTGGGAGTGGCGCTGCTGACGGCTGTCGCTGTGCGCGACGCGCCCTGGTTCGTCGCCCTCTGCATGCTCGGGGCTGCCGGGGTCGCCTCCTTCGCCCTGGCCCCGGGGCGCACCCTGGTCGGCGGCCTGCTCGGCGGTGTCTCACTGCCCCTGGCGGCACCACGATGCCTGCCGTGGCTGAACCGCGGCCTGCGCCGGCACGCCACCGGCGCGGCCCGCAGGTGGCTGGCCGCGGCGCGCATCACTGCCGTGACCGCCGTGCTGCTCCTGGTGTTCGGGTCCCTGTTCGCGGCTGCCGACGCGGCGTTCGCCTCCCTCGTCCCGCATGTCGATCTCGGGCTGCTGCCGGTCCGGGTCGTGACCCTCGGGTTCGTCGCGGGCGTGGCCGTGGCCGCCGCGTTCCTCGGTGACGCCCCGCCCAGCTGGGACGTCGTCGCACCACGCCCGGCCCGGCCGGTCCGGATGGTCGAGTGGCTGGTGCCGATCGTCGTCCTCAACGTCCTGTTCCTGACCTTCGTGACCGTCCAGCTGACCGTGCTCTTCGGCGGCCACCGCCACGTCCTCGGCACCGACGGTCTGACGTACGCCGAGTACGCGCGCAGCGGGTTCGGGCAGCTCGTGGTCGTGACACTGCTGACGCTGTCGGTGGTCGCCGCGACCGCGCGGTTCGCACCCCGGCACAGCCGGGCGCAACGCCTCGCGCTGCGGACCGCGCTCGGGGTGCTCTGTGCTCTGACGCTCGTGATCGTCGTGTCGGCCCTGTCCCGGCTGCACCTCTACGAGGAGGTGTTCGGCTTCACCCGGCTGCGGCTGTTCATGAACGCGTTCGAGACCTGGCTCGGCGTCCTGGTCGTGCTCGTGCTGCTCGCGGGGATCCGGCTGCGGGCCCGGTGGCTGGCCGGCGCGGTGGTCGCCACCGCCGGCGCGACGCTGCTCGTGCTGGGTGCCGTCAACCCCGACGACTTCGTCGCCGACCGCAACGTCGACCGCTACCTGGCCACCGGCAAGCTGGACGTCGGCTACCTGCAGGCCCTGTCGGCGGACGCGGTGCCCGCGGTCGACCGGCTGCCCGAGCCGATGCGGTCCTGCGTCCTGCTCGGGATGTCCGGCGGCTTCGACGGATCCGCCGGATCGGCCAACGCAGGCGGGGTGGTCGGGTTCAGCGGCTGGAACCTGGGTCGGGCCCGGGCGGCCGACCTGCTCGACCGACACCCTGCCGACAGCGCACTGACCTGCCCCACTTGACATCCGGCGTTCGCGATATATCTTGTCTTTGTCAGACGCGATACATCGTGATCGGAGAAAGCACATGCCGCAGTGGCGGATAGAGACCCCCCAGTCCCTCGACCTCGAGGGCGTCCGCCGCCTCGAGGTGCGGATGGTCGCAGGCAACGTCGACGTGGTCGGCCGGACCGAGGACGCCGACTCCGGCGCCGCCCAGGTCGAGGTCAGCCAGCTCGACGGCCCGCTCACAGTCAACTTGGAGAACGGGACGCTGACGATCGTGCACGAGCGCCTCACCTGGGGCGGTCTGCTCGACTGGGTCGGTAATAACCGGCGCGCGTCGGCCACCGTGTCGGTGTCCGTCCCCGCCGACTGCCCGGTCGAGCTCGGCGTGGTCTCCGCGGACGCGATCATCTCCGGGATCTCCGCGGACCGGACCGCAGTGAAGTCGGTGTCCGGCGATGTCACCCTCGACGGGGTCCGCTCCGACATCACCGCCCAGACGGTCAGCGGCGACCTGGAGTCCCGCCGCCTGGCCGGGACGCTGCGCTTCAGCACGGTGTCCGGTGACCTCACGGTCGTGCGCGGCGAGACAGACCAGGTAAAGGCCGAGACCGTGTCCGGCGACCTGACTCTGGACCTGGACCTGCTGGCCGGCGGCCGCATCGACGTGAGCAGCGTC